>JBIOWR010000082.1:0-2126 GCA_044868775.1 Actinomycetota bacterium | reverse complement strand
GCGGCGTCGCGTTCCAGCGTCGGTACTAGCCGCGTGGCGAGCGCGACGGTGAGCGAGGAGCGGCGAAGCCATCCGGCGCCGCCGAGGAGCGCGTCGGGATCCAGCCGAAGTGCGTACACGGCGAACGCAAAACCGATCGCGGCGAAACGCAATGAGTACAGCGCGGCGTGCGCGAGCTCTTCGTGCGTGACCGTCAACTCGCCGAGCACCGGAACGATCGGCCCGTGCCAGTACGGATGGGCGCCCGTGTTCTCGATCCAGGGCCAGATCAGGAACACCAGGCCGGCCGAGAACGCCACGCTTCCCAGGTACAGACGACGCTGCGCGCGCGGCGCGTGAACGCACGCTGCGAGCAGCAGCACCACGATCAGGGCGACCGCGAGCGTGTGGTCCACGATCAACGCGGCGAGTGCGACCGCGCCGAGCAGGATCGCCGAAGGCCCCGCGCTCACGTGACCGCGTATCGGTAGCGGAACGCGTGCGGGTTCTCGACGAGTCGCAATGCGAGCGCAGGATCGATCACGAACTGCGACGGCGTCAGTGCGTGGAATCCCCCGCCGGCGCGGAGCTCGAGCGTGTTCGCGCCGCGCGGCGCGCGCTGCGCGACGCGCCCGTGCACGAGCTTGGCGAGCGCATGCGCGACGGGGCCGCCGCCGACGACGGCGGGGTACTCGTTGGGACGGCGCCATTCCGTGTAGTCCCACCATTCGATGTCGCCGTCGTGCAGGCGGTACTCGACGGCGCTGCGCCCGAGCGCGATCCCGTTCACGTAGTAGAACCAGTCGTGCTGCGGCCGGCTCTCCACTCCGTTGATGCCGTTGACGAAGCGACCGCCGTAGCTCGTGTCGACGTGCGCTTCTTGCTCGAGCGCCTGCATTGCGGTCAAGCCGGCCGGCACTTGCGCGACGAGCAGCACGTGCGCGCCGCGGTCGCGCGTCACCCAGAGCGTCGCGCTGCCCTCGTCCCCGCCGCAGCCGGCGAGGACGAGGACGCACGCGAGGAGAAGGAGCCGCTTCACGCGACCGCGTTCGAGCGGATCGCGCCCTCGAGCGTGGCGCGGACGAGCAGGCCGCGGTGTTTTCCGACGCAGCCGGCGCCCGCGTTTGTCGCGACAGTTCGCTTCGATCCGACACGCAACACCGCGCCCGCGGCCGGGGAGCGCGCGCCGTTGTCGTCCTCCGTGAAGGCGGCGTAACAGTTGGTGCGCGTCCGCTGCAAGACAAGCGTTGTCGGTCCGCCTGCAACGCCGAACTGCGCCCAGTACCACAGGACCGTGTCACCTTGCTTGAGCTGCACCTGGTTGGCGCCGACCGGCGGCGAGACACCGTTGACCTTGAAGACCCAGCCCGTCTGTCCCACTGCGGCATAGCGGCCGATCTGGTCGACGTACGGCCCGAAGCTCGTGTCCGTGATGTGGTAGTAGAACTCGCCGAGGGAGCTCGCCGTCGCGAGCGCGTCGAGCGCGTTCTCCGGAAGGGCGCCGGCGCGGGGAGAGGTGACGTCGATCAGCGGCGCAGTCGCACCGAAGATCGTCCGCGTCTTGCCTTCGATGCGCACGTGAACGCGCACCGCGAGGGCGACGGGCACGACGAGCAGCGCGACGAGCGCGGCAACAGCGACGACGGTGAGGAAAGGCGCCCACCTGGGCGCGCCGTAGAGAGATCGCGCGGGCTTCGCCTGCGGGGCAGTCGCAATCCCGTTCAAGGAACGGCGTGCGCAGGAACCGCCATAACGGCCCGAAAGAAATCGGAACACGAATCCTCCTTCCGCGAGGGGTTCGGGTTTGCCGACGGCGGAGGTCTTCTGACTCGGGGCGCCCTCCCTCGCCGCCTTCCCAGCCCGTGGGCCAGTGGCACGTTGGCGCGGGAGCGTCTCCCCTCACAGCGGCGGGACCGTTCCGGACTTGCACCGGATTCCCTTGCCGCTCGCCGGTTGTCGGCCGGAGACTAGCATCGTTGCGCGATGGCTCGGTCGCGCGTGCTCACGGTCTGGCTGCCGATGCTTGCGTGGGCCGCGGTGATCTTCGCGATCTCGTCCGTGCCGAGCCTGTCGACCGGGCTCGGCCTGTGGGACACCATCCTGCGCAAGGCCGCGCACGTGACGGAGTACGCGGTGCTCGGCGCGCT
>JBIOWR010000081.1:0-2354 GCA_044868775.1 Actinomycetota bacterium | reverse complement strand
GTTTCAAATCAACAACACGCTCGTGTTGTCAGAATGAAACGTTTTCCACGGGCAACCTGTGAGGCCGCGGGCCGGCAGATCGGGCGGCACCTGCCCACGCGGGCGGTCCGGGCCGTTTTAGGCGTGGAGGTCGAAGACGGCCGCGGCGTTCTCCGACGTGGCGCGGGCGAGGTCGGCGGCGGCCACTCCCTTGAGCGCGGCGAGCGCCCGGGCGGTGACCCCGACGTACGCCGGCTCGTTGCGCTTGCCCCGATACGGCATCGGCGTGAGGAACGGCGCGTCGGTCTCCACGATCATCCGGTCGAGGGGCGTGAGTTGCGCCGCCTCGCGCACGGGCTGCGCGTTCTTGAAGGTGAGCGTGCCGCTGAACGACAGCACGGCTCCCATGGCGAGCGCCCGCGTTGCTTCCGCCGGACCGCCCGACCAGCAATGAAAAACGATCCGCGACGGCGGGCCCTCCTCCTCGAGGATCGAGAACAGGTCGTCGAAGGCGTCGCGCACGTGGATCACGAGCGGCTTGCGCGCGCGGTGCGCGAGCCCGACTTGCCACGCGAACACCTCGCGTTGCTGCGCCCGGGGCGAGTGGTCGTAGTAATAGTCGAGGCCGGCCTCGCCGACGCCGACGACGCGGGGCTCGTGGGCCTGCCGCTCCATCGCCGCGCGAACCTCGGAGCCGGTGAGCTTGGCGTCGTGTGGGTGGAGGCCGACCGTGGCCCAGACGTTCGGGTGCGATCCCGAAGCAGTCACGGCCCATTCGTTCGAGAGCGGGTCGACGCCGATCGTCACCACGCGGCGCACCCCTGCGCGAGCGGCGCGCGCCAGCACGTCCTCCACGTCCGGCAGCAAATCCAGATGCGCGTGCGAGTCCACCAGCTCGCCGGCGACGAGTGCCAGCTCCGGCTCCGGGAGCGGATCGGCGCGCGCGAAGCGCCCGGCCTCGACGTCGTCGGGCGCCACTAGGGCGTCACTTGGTCTCGATACGAGGGAACAGCGCGTCGCCCTTGGTCACCGTGACGCCCGCCTGCAATCCTCCCCAGCGAACGTCGTCCGGCACGCGCTGCTCGCTCAAGGGACGCGCGATGCCGAGCTGCGACCACAGCTTCGCGCACGTGCCCGGCATGACGGGCGACAACGTGATCGCGGCGAGGCGCAAGCACTCCGCGCTCGACCACAACGCCGTCGCGAGCGCCGCCTTGTCGCCCGCCTTGTTCAGCTCCCATGGCGCGGTCTCGACGACGTAGCGGTTCGCCGCGCGCACGATCTCCCACGCAGCGTTGATCCCGCTCTGGAAATCGAACACCTCGAACGCGCGCTCATACGAAGCAACGGCCTTCTCGCACGCGGTCGCGAGCGCGTCCGCGCGCCCGGCCGGCTCCGGCACGATGCCGTCGAAGTACGAGGTGATCATCGCCAGCACGCGCGACGCGAGGTTGCCGAGATCGTTCGCAAGCTCCGCGTTATAGCGCGCAGCCATCGACTCCCACGAGAAGTTGCCGTCCTGCCCGAACGAGATCTCGCGCAAGAAGTAATAGCGGTACGCGTCGACGCCGAACTCGTCGAGCAATTGATCCGGGTGGATGCCGGTGAGCTTCGTCTTCGACATCTTCTCGCCGCCGACGAGCAGCCAGCCGTGCGCGAAGATCGTTCGCGGAGGCTCCATCCCGGCGGCGTGCAGCATCGCCGGCCAGATCACGGCGTGGAAACGCAGGATGTCCTTGCCAACGAAGTGCACGCCCGGCCAGAAGCGCGCGAATTTCTCCCCGTCGGGATACTCGAGCGCGGTGATGTAGTTCTGGAGCGCCTCGATCCACACGTAGATCACGTGCTTGGGATCCCACGGGATCGGGATGCCCCACTCCACCGCGGCGCGCGACATCGAGATGTCCTGGAGCCCGCCCGACACGAACCCGATCACCTCGTTCAGGCGCTCCACCGGTTGCACCGGCGCCGGCGTGCGCGCGTAGTACTCGTTCAGCAACCAATCCGCGTGCTTCGACAGCGCGAAGAAGTAGTTCTCCTCGGTGACGCGTTCCACCGGGCGCTTGTGGATCGGGCACAGCCCGTCGACCAGCTCCGACTCGAGATAGAACGCCTCGCACGCGACGCAGTACGGACCCTCATAGCGGCCGAGATAGATGTCGCCCTGGTCGTACAGCTTCTGCACGAACGTCGCGACGCGTTGCTTGTGGCGCTCCTCGGTCGTGCGGATGAAGTCGTCGTAGGCGATGCCGAGCCGCTCCCACACCGCTTTCCAGCTCGGGATGATGGAGTCCACCCACTCCTGCGGGTGCTTGCCGTTCTCTTGCGCGGTGCGCTCGACCTTCTGCCCGTGCTCGTCGGTCCCGGTGAGGAAG
>JBIOWR010000080.1:0-6454 GCA_044868775.1 Actinomycetota bacterium | reverse complement strand
CCAAGAGCACGGCATCCACTACGTACCGGGCAAGGTCCATGAACACCCCCGCTGTAGGAGGCGTTCACGATGCCCCGACACATGGCCCGGGTCACGTGTTCACGAAGGGCTGCACCCAGACACTGTCGCGCCCACCACTCGACCGCACGTTGCATCCCAATATGAGATGCGCTGAGTGAAAGTTCCTCACACCCGAAGGTGTCTCCCCGGCCGCGATCTAGGGCGTCGCCGTGTAGGTCGCGCTCACGTCCCACTGGTGCGATCCTGCGCACGGGTTCGGCGTCGTCACGACGATGGCGCGCACGGCGCCCGCCGGCACGTCTCCGGTCAGGTCGGCACACTCGGTTCCAAACGGAGGCGGGCCGGGGTTCGCCGTGATGAAGGTGTCCGACGCGTCGTAGAAGTGAATGTCGAGGTCGGCGGGCGACGTGCTGTGGACGCGATAGCCGGTGTAGCCGCCGTGCGCGGGGACCACGAAACGCCAGCCGCACTCCTCGATGCCGGCTTTGCGCAAGGTCGGACTGATGCACGGGTTCTCGATCGTGCCCGATGCGCTGTGGTTGGCGGACGCCGGCGTCGCCGCGATCACGCCCAGGAACAGGGCTGCGGCCGCCATGACGGCGCGGCGCAGCCCTGCGAGACCCCCCAGATGCGCATCCACCGCAAAGGGATAATTCGGGCCGCGACCACCGAAGTCCTCCACGAATGTCATAGCGAGTCGGTAGCGTGTCGGCATGCGTTCGATACGAGTCTTGGTCGCGGCCGTGCTGCTCTGCAGCGTGGTGGCCCTCCCGGCGCCCGCGCAGACACCGGCGCCAACCGGCCTGGACTGGGCGACCGAGGTCCAAGCCCTGCTCGACCGGCGCGCCGATGCGGTCGTGAAGGGCGACCTTGCGGCGTTCCTGGGCACGATGCGGGGCGCTCCTGCGGGATTCGTGAAGCAGCGGCGCGACTGGTTCACGCGGCTGCGCACGCTGCCGCTCGGCACCTATGAGCTGGTGCTCGATCAGGGGGAGTTCGGTGACCTCGCACGCACCAAGGACCGGCGGCGGTTCGGCCCCGAGACGCACGTCGTGCAAGTAAAGGAGCGCATCGCGTTCCGCGGCTTCGATCGCGCCCCGACCAACGAGGACGTGTATCTCACGGTGCGCAAAGACACGCAGGGCTGGGCGATCGTGTCCGACACCGACGTCGAGGATCTCGCGCTGGAGTCCATGCGCAACCTGTGGGACTTCGGCCCGGTGGTGGCGGTGTCGCGCAACGGCATTCTCGTCGTCGTCCACCCTGCGCAGCGCTCCGCGGGCGCGACCATCCTGAGTGCATCCGAGAAGGCGCGGCGCACGGCGAAAGCGCGCTGGCCCTATCCGTGGAACGACCCGATCATCGTGATGATCCCGTCGACGGTGGCCGAGCTGGCGCGCATCCTTCAGACCCAGTTCGACCTGTCGACGTTCGTGGCGTTCGCGGCGTCGTCGCTCGAGCGGAGCGACGCGAAACCGTGGAGCCTCACCGGAGATCGCATCTTCCTTCACTGGCCCAACTTCCGCGGCTACGGCGAGAGCTTCCAGCAGACGATCCTCCTGCACGAGTTCACCCATCTCGCGACGCGCGCCACGACCGGGCCGTTCGAGCCGGCGTTCATGGACGAGGGCATTGCGCAGTTCTACGGGGAGAACGCCGGGAGCGCGCCCCAACCGGAGACGCGCAAACGCGTACGGAACGGCCGCTTCGACGGCCGGTTGCCGGAGGATTGGTTCTTCACGGCCGGACCCGAGTCCGACATCTACTACGCGTACGAGATGTCGAACTCGTTCATCGCGTTCCTGGCCGGCAAGTACGGTCGCAACGCGGGCGCGCGCGTGTATCGCGCGGTCGCGGCGATAAACCCGGGGTCTCCCGGCCTGTGGCGATATCATCTCGACCGCGCATTCCGGCAGGAGTTCAAGGTTCCGTTCGCCACGCTGGAGCGCGAGTGGGCCACCGCGACACGAAGGGACCTCGGGTGAACGTGAAGCTGTCGGACGGACGCGAGATCGACGCGTCCTCGAACGAAGGCCGCGAGGTCCTGCGTCACTCCACCGCGCACGTGATGGCGCAAGCGGTGTGCGACCTCTTTCCGGGAGCGCGGTACGCGATCGGCCCCCCGATCGAGGACGGCTTCTATTACGACTTCGACATCGGGCGGCCGTTCACGCCGGAGGACCTCGACGCGATCGACAAGCGCATGCGCGAGATCATCGCGGAGCGGCAAGCGTTCGAGCGCGAAGAGCTCAGCCGTGACGACGCGCTGAAGGTCTTCGCCGAGCAGCCCTTCAAGAAGGAGATCATCGAAGGCGTCGACGAGGCCGAGGGCGCGGGCGGCGCGGTCATCAGCGTGTACCGCAACAACGACTGGGTCGACCTGTGCCGCGGGCCGCACGTCGAGCACACCGGCGCGATCCCGGCATTCACGTTGCAACGCATCGCCGGCGCGTACTGGCGCGGCGACGAGAAGCGCCCGATGCTCCAGCGCATCTACGGCACGGCGTGGGAATCGCAAGAGGCGCTCGACGCTCACCTGCACCGCTTGGAGGAGGCCGCGAAGCGCGACCACCGCAAGCTGGGGCGCGAGCTGGACCTGTTCTCGTTCCCTGAAGAGCTCGGCGGCGGGCTGTTGGTGTGGCACCCGAGGGGCGGGGTGCTGCGCAAGACGCTGGAGGACTTCGCGCGCGACATCAACCTGTCGAACGGCTACACGCCGGTGTACACCCCGCACGTCGCGAAGTCGGTGCTGTGGGAGACGAGCGGTCACCTGCGCCAGTACAAGGAGAACATGTACCCGGCGATGCAGCTCGACGACGCCGACTACTACGTGAAGCCGATGAACTGCCCGTTCCACGTGCTGATCTACAAGTCGCGCACCCGGTCGTATCGCGAGCTTCCGTTGCGGCTGTTCGAGCTGGGAACCGTATACCGGCACGAGCGGTCGGGCGTGCTGCACGGCCTGCTGCGCGTGCGGGGGCTGACGCAGGACGACTCGCACATCATCTGCCGTCAGGATCAGCTCGTGGACGAGATCCTCGGCGTGATGGAGCTGACGTTCGAGATCCACGCGGCGCTCGGCTTCGGCGATCCGGTGATCGCGCTGTCGACGCGGCCCGGCAAGGCGATCGGCGACGAGGCGATGTGGACGAAGGCGATCGACGCGTTGCGCAACGCGCTCGACAAGAGCGGGCGGCCGTACGAGATCGCCGAGGGCGAAGGCGCGTTCTACGGACCGAAGATCGACATCCACTTCGCGGATGCGATCGGCCGGCTGTGGCAGCTGACGACGATCCAGGTGGACTTCGCGCTGCCGGAAGCGTTCGAGATGGAGTACGCGGGCGACGACAACCAGCCGCACCGGCCGGTGATGATCCACCGCGCGATCTTCGGGTCGATCGAGCGCGTGACCGGCGTGCTCATCGAGCATTACGCGGGAGCGTTCCCAACCTGGCTCGCGCCGGTTCAGGTCGCGATCGTGCCGATCGCCGATCGCCACATAGAGGGCTGCGAGCAGATCGCGGAGACGTTGCGCCTGGCGGGCGTGCGCGTCGAGGTGGATCACTCCACCGGGACGATGCAGCACAAGGTACGCAACGCCGAACTGCAAAAGGTGCCGTACATCCTCGTGGTCGGCGACAAGGAGCTGGAGGCCGGCACCGTGGCGGTGCGGGAGCGCGGCTCGGCGAAGCCGCGGTTCGGCGTCGCGCTGACGGACTTCGCCGAGCAGGTCGCGGCGGAGATCTTCACGCGCGCCAACTGATGGAACGGCTCTGGACTCCCTGGCGCATGGAGTACATCAAGGATGCGGGCCGGCAAGAGGGTTGCATCTTCTGTGACTTGCCCGGGGTTGGCGACGACGTCGCGGCCCTGATCCTCGCGCGCGGTGCGCTGTCGTACGTGATCATGAACAAGTACCCGTACAACTCCGGGCATCTCATGGTCGCTCCGTACCGGCACGTCGCCGACATGCGCGAGCTCGAAGCTGCGGAGCTCGCCGAGATGATGCTGTGGACCCAGCGCTGCATGCACGCGCTGGAGACCACGGCGAACCCGCACGGGTACAACGTCGGCATCAACCAAGGGCGCGCGGCAGGTGCGGGCGTTGCCGACCACGTGCACCTGCACGTGGTGCCGCGATGGGGTGGCGACACCAACTTCATGTCGACGGTGTCGGACGTGAAGGTGTTGCCGGAGTCGCTCGAGCAGACGTACGCGAAGTTGCAGCCGCACTTCACGTGAGCGCGGCACCTCGCGCCTCGCGCGCCTCGCCTCGCGCGCGTCGCACGTGAGCTGAATCACCTCTCAGAAACCGCGTTTCGCGCGGCGGACACGTCGGTCAAGGACAGAATTAGTCCGTTTTGGCTACCCGAAATGCTCCGGCTGGGGCATACCACATGAAACGCAACAGTCGGACAATCGTTAGAGAAAGCGAAGGGAGGATGAGAGACATGGCGAAGCTGCGAGCGACTTGCCCAGGGTGCGGGCCCGTGGAGCTCTCCGCCGACGCTTTCGATTTTCAGTGGTGCTCATACGGACCGGCGTCCTACTACGAGTTCACGTGCACGGGATGCGGTTCGACGGTTCGCAAGTCTGCGGACGGATCGACCGCACAGCTTCTCATCGCAGGCGGCGTTCGTCCGAAGCTGTGGCACCTTCCCCTCGAGGCGCTCGAGCCGCGCCTCGGTCCACCGCTCACCTACGACGACTTGATCGACTTCCACCACGAACTTGGCAGAGAGGATTGGTTCGACCGGCTTCAGGAGGCCACCCCTTCCGCTTCCTGCGGTTAGACCATCTCTCAAAATGGCGGGGGCACGGAGCGAGCACCGTGCTCCCGCCTCCTTTTTGTGTTCTCGTCCGGGCGACGCGCGGGCGTCGATGTTGCTCGTGGGTTTCGTTTCATTCTGACAACACGCGCGCGTGTTGTTGATTTGAAACAACATCGCCGGGACATTGGCGGCGCCGGGTATGTTCGCGGGCGAGCACGCGCGCCTGCAGGCGGCGGCGCGACGCGCAAGCGGCGGCGCGACACGCAAGCGGCGGCGCGACACGCAAGCGGGGGCGCGACACGCAAGCCGGCGGCTACTTCTTCTCCGCCTCTTCCTTGTCCTTGTGCGCCTCGGCGACGACCTTCTCTTGCACGTGCGGCGGCGCCTCTTCGTAATGCGAGAACGCGACCCGGAAGTGACCGCGGCCTCCGGTCTTCGAGCGCAGGTCGATCGAGTACCGCAACACCTCCGCCTGCGGGACCTTCGCCTTGATGCTCGTCCAGCCGCGGCCGACCGGCTCGGTTCCTTCGATGCGCGCGCGCTTCGACGACAGGTCTCCCATGATGTCGCCGACCGCGTCGTCGGGAACCATCACCGACAAGTCCATGATCGGCTCCAGCAAGATCACGCCGGCTTCCTTGCACGCGTCGCGGAACGCGTAGATACCCGCCATCTGGAACGCGATGTCCGACGAGTCCACCGGGTGGAACTTGCCGTCGTAGAGCTTGGCCTTGACGTCGACGACGCGGTAGCCGGCGAGCGCGCCCTCCTCGAGGGCGCGGCGCACGCCCTTTTCCACCGACGGGATGAAGTTGTTGGGGATGGCTCCGCCGACGATCGCGTCCTGATACTCGAAGCCGCCGCCGCGCGGCAGCGGTGACACCTCGAGCCAGCACACGGCGTACTGGCCGCGGCCGCCGGACTGCTTGACGTGCTTTCCTTGCGCGGTGGCCTTGCCGCGAATCGTCTCGAGGTACGCGACCCGCGGCGGGAAGGTCTCCACGGCCACGTGCGCTCGCGCCAGACGCTCGATGACGACCTCGATGTGCGCTTCGCCGAGACCCCACAGCAACGTCTGGTGGGTGTCCTGGTTGCGCTCGACGCGCACCGTCGGGTCCTCGGACACGAGCCGGTGCAGCGCGGTCGAGAGCTTGTCTTCGTCTCCCTTGGTCTTCGGAGCGATCGCGACGGCGAGCAGCGGTTCGGGGAACTCGAACGGCGGCAGCGTGAAGTTGTCGCCCTTCATCGTGAGCGTGTCGCCGGTTTGCGTCTCCGCGAGCTTGGCCACGGCGGCGATGTCGCCGGCGACGACCTCGGTGAGCGCGTCCTGGGTCTTGCCGCGCATGCCGAACACCTGGCCGATGCGCTCCTCGATGTTGCGTGTCGCGTTGTGCACCGACGCGTCGGGACGCAACGTTCCGCTGAGCACGCGGAAGTAGCTGATGCGGCCGACGTACGGGTCCGACAGCGTCTTGAACACGTGCGCGGTAAGCGGCCCGTTCGGGTCGCACGCGCGCTCGGACTCGTCGGCGCCGACGGCGGGCGGACGGTCTACCGGCGACGGCTGCTCGTCCACGATGAAGTCCGCGAGCAAGTCCACGCCGATTCCCTTGGTCGCGGAGGCGCACAGCACCGGCGCGGTCGTGCCTTGCGCGATCGCG
>JBIOWR010000079.1:0-4771 GCA_044868775.1 Actinomycetota bacterium | reverse complement strand
GAAAACCAAGTGACGGCGCGGTTCGTCTCGCACCAAGGCCGGCGCGTGCGCGTCGGCACCTATCCGGTCGGCGTCGACGCGCGCGAGCTCCGGCGTATCGCCGCGTCGCCGGCCGTCAAGCAGGAGCGCGCGTCGCTCGAATCGTGGCTCGGCGACCGGCGGCTCGTGCTGCGCGTCGATCGCACGGAGCTGTCCAAGAACATCTTGCGCGGGCTGCGTGCGTGGGAGCGCGTGCTCGAGCGGCGCGAGGACCTCCACGGTGCCGTCACGCATCTCGCGCTGCTGACGCCGTCGCGCGGAAACGTTCCGGAGTATCGAGAGTACCTTGCGGAGTGCGAGCGAGCGGGGCGCGACATCGCAAAGCGGTTCGGCACCGAGACGTGGGAGCCGGTGCGCATCGAGGTCGCCGACGACTTCCCGCGCACGCTCGCCGCGTACCAGCTCTACGACGTGCTCGTGGTGAACCCGGTGTTCGACGGAATGAACCTCGTGGCGCGCGAAGGCCCGGTGCTCAACGCGCGCGAAGGCATCGTCGTCCTGTCGCGCAACGCGGGCGCGTGGGAGGAACTCGGCGCGGCGTCGCTCGGCGTCAACCCGTTCGACGTGGACGGCACCGCGGAAGCGATCGAAGCCGCGCTCGACCTCCCGCCTGAAGAGCGCGCGTGGATGTCTCGCGGCGTGCGGCGCCTTGCGCGCGGCCGTCCGCCGGCTTCGTGGATCGACCGTCAGATCAAAGACTTGCCGTCGTAAGGCCTTCGAGCAGCGACAGCAGCGACGCTGGCCCGTCGACGACGAGGTCCGAGCGCTCGATCAGCGCTTCCGGCGACTCCTCGCTCGACACCGCGACGCGCACCGCCGGATCGAGCCCCTCCAGCGCGTGGAACGCAGGAATGTCTCCGACGTCGTCGCCCGCGAACATCCCCGCTTTCAGGGCGTGTCGACGGATCAGCGAATGCACGGCGTCTCCCTTGTCGCCGCCCGCGCGCGGCCGAACCTCGAGCACGAGCCGGCCGGGGATGACCTCCAGCCGTTGGTCGCGCGCCACCCGCTCGACGATCGGTGCCGAGAGCGCTTCGACCTCCTCGGGATCCGCCGCGCGCCGGAAGTGCACCGCGAGCGCGAGACCTTTGTGCTCCACGATCGCTCCGTCGATCGATTCGAGCTGTGCTTTCAACAGCTCGTACGCCGCGTCCACGCTCGGGCGCGCTTCCGCGGCGGCCGGCAGTACGAAAATCTCGCCGCCGATGAACTCCTCCATGCCGTGCAGCCCGATGAGCCGCACGCCCGGCGCCGAGATGTGCGTCGCGAGATCGCGCACCGCGCGGCCGGAGATGACGGCCACCGACTTGAAGCGCTGCGCGAGCGCGGCGAGGACCTCGTTCGCGCCGGGCAAGGGTCGCGAGTCCGACGGGTTCGCCACGATCGGTGCAAGGGAGCCGTCGAAATCGGTGAAGACGCCCGCGTCCGACGCGCGGCGGACGAGACCCGCGAGATCGGCCATGGTTTGGCTCAGCGATCGCGGAACGCTTGGACGGCGCGCTGGTACACGCGCTCGTACGCGTCCGCCATCACGCGAGGAGAGAATCGCTCCTCGGCCTCGGCGCGGCATCGCTCCGGGTCGATCTCTCCTATGCGGTCGATCGCACCGACGATGTCGTCGTCGCCGTTCGTGACGAACCCGGTCACGCCGTCGGCGACCACTTCGGGAACGGCACCGCGCCGGTTCGCGATCACCGGCGTGCCGCACGACATCGCTTCGATCATCACGAGTCCGAACGGCTCTTGCCACCGGATCGGAAACAGCGCCGCGCGTGCGCCGGCGAGCAACTCTTTCTTGCGCTCGTCCGGCACCTCACCCTCGAACCGGACCAGCTGGCCGTCGATGTGCGGCAGGATCTCCTCGTCGAAGAACTGTGCGTCGGCGCCGGGATCGATCTTGCCGGCGAGCACGAGCGGGATGTCGGTGCGTTTCGCGACCGCGACCGCGGAGTCCTGTCCCTTGTCGCGCGTGATGCGGCCGAGGCACACGAGGTAGTCGCCCTTGTCGCGGCGGAACGGAAACGAGGCGACGTCCACGGAGTTCGGCACGATCGCCGACACCGGCAACGACGGCATGTCATCACGTTGCGTGCGGCTGATCGCGACGAAGGTCACGCCGCGCGCAACCTCGGCGTAGAAGCTCTTCATCTCCTCGGTGAACGAGCCGTGAATCGTGTGCACGACCGGAACCGGCAGCGCCGGCGCCGCAGCGAGCGCGACGCAGGCGGAATGATCGTGGAGGACGTCGAACGCGCGCGGTGTCCCCGCGCGCCCCACGATCTCGCGAAATGCGCGCGCCGCGTGGCGCGCGTCGGGCACGTTGCGGTGCATCTCCATCGTGGGCGCGTCGTCGAAGACCTGGATCAGCTCCGCCTTGGTGCGCGAACCGCCGCTCGCGAACAGCGTCACCTCGTGGCCGCGATCCACCAAGTCCTCGACGAGCAGCGACACGACCCATTCGATGCCGCCGTATCCGGTCGGAGGGACGGGAATCCACGGAGGACACAGGACGGCGACGCGCATGTTCCTATTATTCCCGCGGCCAGTCGGCCCCGAGCACGCACACGAGATTCTGATCGACGTTGATCTCCGACGGCGCGTCGCTTGCCGGCTTCACTTGCGTGAACGCCGGGAACGCACGCTGAAGCGCGAGCGCTTCCTTCTCGAACCCGGGTTGGTAGTAGATCGTGCTCGTCGATTGGGGGCGGCCCGCGTTGGTCGTGCTGACGACGTTCCAGCCGGCGCCCTCGATGCGATCGCCGGTGCGCGACGCGAGGCCGGTGCGGCCGTTGCCGTTGAGAACCTTGACGTTCACCGACGCCGGCGGCCGGATCGTCGGCGTGGGGCTGGGGGTCGGCGACGGCGTCGGCGACGTCACTTGCTCGAGGCTCGCCGAGAGCGTCGGGCTCGGAAGGGCTCGGCCCTTGTCGTCGCCGCGCCCACCGAACGCCACGGCAACCAGCACGACGACGAGGAGGACGACCGCGACCAGCCCGCCCGCGGCGCGCGCGAGCGAGACGTAAAACGACCAGGGGGAAGAAGGTGCGTGCTTACCCGGCATGGGCCGGGCCTATTCTGGCATACCGAGCCTGCGAGCCGCGCGAAGCCGCTGGCGCGCCGCGCGCAAGCGTTGCAGGCGCTTGACGAGCATCGGGTCCTCCCCCATCGCGTCCGGCGACGCGAGCAGCTCGTTCAGCAACTGGTAGTAGCGCGTCGCAGAGATGCCGAAGCGCTCGCGCACGGCGTGGTCCTTCGCGCCCACGTGCTTGAACCACTCGCGCTCGAACGCGAGGATCTCGCGGTCCCTCTCGCTGAGTGCCATCCCGGCTACGGATTCTGCCACAGTGCCGTGGATGTCGCGGGGAGCCTCGGTCATGGGTACAGCCCGCGCACGCGGTGCGCCTCCGCCACCCGTCCGATCCCGATCGCGAGCGCGGCGAGCCGCAGTCGCACCTCTTTCTCGGCGGCGAGCGATTGCACGTGCTCGTACGCGCTCTCCATCACCGAGCGCATGCGCGCGTTCACCTCGTCCTCGGTCCAGAAGTACGCCTGGAGGTCCTGCACCCATTCGAAGTACGACACGGTGACGCCGCCGGCGTTCGCGAGCACGTCCGGCACCACGAGGATGCCGCGCTCGTTGAGGATGTGGTCGGCGGGGGGCGTCGTCGGTCCGTTCGCAGCCTCGACCACGAGCTTCGCCCGTACGCGATCCGCATTCGCCTCGGTGATCTGATCCTCGATCGCCGCCGGGATCAACAGGTCGCATTCGAGCTCGAGCAGCTCCTCGTTGGAGATCGCGTCGGCGTTGGGGAATCCCGCGATCGTCTCCGACTCGTTGCGGTATCGCATGAGCGCACTCGGATTCAGCCCGCGCGGGTTGTACACGCCGCCTTTGTAGTCCGACACCGCGACGACGTTGAAGCCCGCGTCGTGGAACAGTTGCGCTGCGAAGCCGCCGACCTTTCCGAAGCCCTGGATCGCAACCTTGAGGTTGTCCGGGGCGAGGCCCATCTGCCTGAGCGCGCACAGCGCAACGACGAGCACGCCGCGACTCGTCGCGCCGCTGCGCCCTTGCGAACCGCCGATGGCGATCGGCTTGCCGGTGACGATCTCCGGGACGGAATAGCCCTGGTTCATGGAGTACGTGTCCATGATCCAGCCCATGATGCGCTCGTCGGTGTTCACGTCCGGCGCCGGCACGTCTTTCTCCGGGCCGATGAACGGAAGGATCTCGCTCGCGTACCGCCGCGTGAGGCGTTCCAACTCGCCGAGCGAGAGTCGCTTGGGCTCGACCTGGACGCCGCCCTTTGCGCCCCCGTACGGGATGCCGACCACCGCGCACTTCCACGTCATCCACATCGCGAGCGCCTTCACCTCGTCGAGCGACACTTCCGGGTGATAGCGGATGCCGCCTTTCGCGGGCCCGCGCGCGAGCGAGTAGTGAACGCGATAGCCGTTGAAGACCTCGATGTCGCCGTTGTCCATGCGCACCGGCACGGACACCTGGAGGATGCGTTTCGGGTACCGGAAGACCTCGAGGAGCTCGGGTTCGAGCTGCATGAACGCCGCCGCTTCTTCGAGCTGGTTGAGCGCGGACGTCCACGCGCTGCTCACGACCGCCTCACCCGTGCGCTCATGCGGCCAGTGTATCGCCGGGCCCGCGATACTCGCGGCGCGCGGCTGCGCGAGTGGATAGAGCCGGGTGTCGGACTCGAACCGACGGCCTACGGTT
>JBIOWR010000078.1:0-5037 GCA_044868775.1 Actinomycetota bacterium | reverse complement strand
GATCCCGACGGAAACCGCATCGGCGTGTGGGTGCCATAGAGCTGCCATGAAGCATTGCGCTAAGACGTAATCCGGCTTATATTCTTCTACCGCATATCGCGCTCGGATGTGCAGTCGTTATCCCTTCGGCCAACGAAAGCGTGACTGTCATCGATGCGAGCGGTTGATGCCACGTATCCGGCACATTGGGTTGAAACCCGGCGCGCACGTGCGTCGTCAAAGTGCCACAGGCGGAGCGTCCAGGCACCGACCGATCCCGACTCCCAAAAGGAGGCATCCGGTGGCCCGTCGAAGAGCACTCACGCTGATCGTCGTTGGCGTTTTGGCCAATGTATTCTGGCAAGTACCCGCCAACGCCACGCATCCCCCGCTCGGTTGCAAGTTCGTAACGGCAACGTTGTTCTGGAAGGACGCAACGACACGCATCGGCTACTCCGGACCTGCGTACGCGGCCGCCGATGCGTGGAACGCGACGCCGACGCCCATCTTGCTCACACAACAGCAAACGCAAGCCAATATCACGGTCGCGGACGCGAACTTTGGACAGCTCATAAACGGTCAAGCCTGGGACGGCGTCATGTACACGCAAACGAACGGCGAAACCTATTCGTGGTCCTGTACCAATGGATATTGGACGGTCACGGTTCAAGTGAGGATCAACCGCTACTACGCCGACGGGTATTCGGCCGCGAAGCGTCAAAGTGTGCTGGCGCACGAGCTGGGCCACGCGCTCGGGCTCTCGCACGCAAGCGCGCTGAGCTGTCCAAACGTCCCGTTGATGCACCAGTCGACCTACACCCGGTACGACGTCTGTCACATAAACACGCCGCAGCAAGGTGACGTCGACCACGTCAACACGCTATACGTCTGAGGGGAGTGATCGTGCGATGAAGAAGCTGGGCGCCATTCTCTCCATGCTCGTGCTCGCCGGCGCATGCTCATCGTCGTCTCCGCGCGTTTCTGACGCACCCAACGGCCCGATGCGTCGAGCCGGATTTGCGGAAGGGAGCCGCGCGTACGTCTACCGAACCTTCGCGGAGATACGCAAGGACTCGACGGCGATCGTCGTCGGCGTGGCCGAGCGAACGACGACGCAGCTGGTTCGGTCCGGTTATTTCAAAGGCGCTCCCGTGGTGCTCACGACGTTCGCCGTGCAACGCAACGTGTGGGGAACGACGGGCGGCGCGTCGATTCGCATCGCGCAGCTCGGTGGGCAGGGCTCCCCGGAAGCGGGTCGACGCACGTTGCGTGAGGGGTCCGAGTACCTGTTGTTCCTCTGCCCCGACAACCTCGAGGAATCGTCCGGATGGTGGGCGATCGTCGGCGACGGTCAGTACGTGCTCGAGCATGACACATACAACCTAGTCGGCGATTCGGACCCGCTGCCGAGACGGCTGTCGTCTGCGTCGGCGGAGCGTGACGTGGTGTCCTGAGCGGTTCAGCCCTTGCGGGACTTCACCTCGTTCGTGAGCTGCGGCACGATCTTGAGCGCGTCGCCCACGATGCCGAGGTCCGCCATCGAGAAGATCGGCGCGTCGGGATCCTTGTTGATCGCAATGATGCGCTCCGACGACTTCATGCCGACGATGTGCTGCGTCGCGCCGGAGATGCCGACGGCGATGTAGACCTTCGGCTTCACCGTCTTGCCGGTCTGGCCGACCTGCATCGAGTACGGCACCCAGCCGGCGTCGACGATCGCGCGCGACGCTCCGACCGCGGCGTTGCCGATCGCGGCGGCAAGCTCTTCGACGAGCTTGAAGTTCTCCGCGGCTTGCAGCCCGCGGCCGCCGGACACGACGACCGGCGCGTCCTCCAGCTTCGGACCGGTTGCCTCTTCCTCGTGACGCTCCACGCGCTTGGCGCGCTTCGCGTCGTCGGGTACCGCGACGTCGACGTTCACCACGTTCGCCGGAGAACCGCCGCCGGACGACGCCTCGGTGAACTTCGGACGCAACAGCACGATGCGCGGCGCCGGACCGTCGAGCTTCACGTCCACGATCTTCGCTCCACCGAAGATCGCCTCTTGCGCGGAGTCGATCCCGGTGATGTCGGTTGCTCCGGTCTGGATCGTGAGACCCAGCCGCGCAGCCACGCGCGCAAAGACGTCACGCGCGTCGTACGTGAACGGCGCCAGGATGAGGTCGGGCGAGTGCTGCTTGATGAGCTCCGTCAGCACGTGTGCGGCCGGGTCGGCGACGTAGTCGGTGAACGTGGCGTCGTCGCTCGCGTACAGCACGGTCGCGCCGTACTCGCCGAGCGTCGCGGCCGCGTTCGTCGCGCCGGGACCGAGCGCAACCGCTTCGACGTCCGCGCCGAGCGTGCGCGCCTTCGTGAGGATCTCGAGCACGGTCTTTTCGATCGCGCCGTCGTGCGAGAGCTCCGCGAAAACCCAGATCTTCGCCATCAGATGACCTTCAATTCCTTGAGGTAGTCGGCGACCTTGGCCGCACCGCTGCCGTCGTCTTCGAACTTCTCACCGGCGCCGCGGGCCGGCGCGGGGTTGACGCCCGCGACCGACTGGGTCGCCTTCGCGTCCTCGCCGCCGATACCGAGGTCGGCGAGCGAGACCTGATCCACCGGCTTCGACTTCGCCTGCATGATTCCCTTGAACGTCGGGTAGCGCGGCTCGTTGACGCCGGCCGTCACGGTGATTACCGCGGGGATCGGGCACTCGACGACGTCGTAGCCGCCGGCAGTCTGGCGTTGCACGCGGATGACGGAGTCCTTGATCTCCATCTCTTTCACGAACGTCGACGTCGGGATGCCGAGCAACTCGGCGACCATTTGCGGCACGACTCCGGTGGAGCCGTCGGTCGACTCGACGCCCGCGATCACGAGGTCGAACGGGTTCTTCTTGACGGCCGTGGCGAGCACCCGCGCCGTCGCCAGCGCATCCGCGCCCGCGAGCGCGTCGTCGGTGATCAACACGCCCTTGTGCGCGCCCATGCTGAGCGCGCGGCGAATCGCCTCCATCGCCGCTGCGGGGCCCATCGAGACGATGGTGACCTCACCCCCGGTGGAATCCGCGACGCGCAGCGCAGCCTCGACGCCGTACTCGTCGCCCGGGTCCATTACCTTGGTCGCGACGTCCCTCTTCAGGCGCCCGTCCCCCGTCAGCTCGTACGGGTTGGCCGGGTCCGGAATCTGTTTGACCAGCACCGTTACGTTCATGGCGGCTATGTCTACCCCAAAGTCAGGCGGTGCGCGAATCGAGCCGTCCATGCGGCGTCATCAGGATTGGATACGTCGGGCGCCACGTAGACTGCGTGTCGTGCGGGAACCTCAATTTCGCTTGTTCGGCATTCCGGTGCGCATCGCCGGCAGCTTCGCATTGGTCGCGGTGATGGGGTTGACGGCGGGGTCGGTCGAGATCGCGCTCGTGTGGGTGGCGGTGGTGTTCGTCACGACGCTCGTGCACGAGCTGGGGCATGCGTTCGCCTTCAAGTACTACGGGCGGGAATCATCGATCACGCTGTGGGGATTGGGCGGCCTCACGCAGGGACACGGCGCGCCGTTGAGCAGGGCGCGCAGCATCGTCGTCAGTCTCGCGGGGCCGCTGACGGAGATCGTGCTCGTCGGGCTGCCGGCGTTGTATCTCGCGCGCACCGTCGAGACGACGTCGGACACCACCGCGCTCGCGCTGGATTTGTTCGTGTGGGTCGGAATCGGCTGGGCGATCGTGAACCTGCTGCCGGTGCTGCCGCTCGACGGCGGGCGCGTGCTCGCCAACGTGCTCGAAGGCCTGTACGGCATCAAAGGCGCGCGCGCGGCGCGGTGGATCGGCACGGCGATCGCAGGCGGCGCGGCCGCGTTCGCCGCGCTCCAGGGTTTCGTCTTCGCCGCGATCTTCGGGCTGTACTTCATCGCGCAGAACCGCAACGACTTGCAGACGTTGCGCGACGCGCCTGAGGCCGAACGCCTCGGGGAAGGACACGACTTGCTCGACGGCGGCGACGTCGCTGCGGCGATCGGCGTCGCGCAAGACCTGTTCGCGTCGGCGAAGAACCCGTTGCTCGCGGCGGCAGCCTTGCATCTGTACGCGTGGGGATACCTCGTCGCCGGACGCCGGGAGGACGCCGCTGCTGCGCTCGCGAGGCTCCCCGAGGACGTGCGTCCGAGCCAGGCGATCATCGCGTACACGCTCGTGCTCGACGGGCAGCGGGAAGAAGCGCTCCAGGCTGCGGCCGATTCCATGCTCGAAGACGAAGGAGGCATCCCGCCGAACGCGCAACTCGCGTTGTTGTTCGAGCGCGAAGGGATGCTCGACGAGCTCGTCACGCGCCTGCTTGCGTCGTCGGGAGACAACGGCGCCAAGGCGGTACACGTGATCGCGTACCAGCTTCATCGCGCGCGCGCGTTCGAGGCGAGCGCACGCCTCGGCGCGCGACTGTTCGACGACGGCCGCATCGATCGCGGAAACACCGCGTTCAACGTTGCGTGCAGCCTCGCGCGCCTCGGCGAGACCGACGATGCGCAGGCCTGGCTCGAGCGCGCGGCCGAAAACGGGTTCTCCGACCCGGCTCTGTGGGATGCCGACGAAGACCTCGCGCCGCTTCGCGGCCAGGAGTGGTATCAGGAATTGAAGAAGCGCGTCGAGCACCGCACGTGAGACGGCGGAAACGAGCTACACCACTAACGCGCTACACCACCTCGGTGCCGGCCTCGCCGAGGACGGCCTCGGTCGCGTGGTCGAGGTCGGCGATCACGCAGCGGATGCCGGCGGAGCGAACGTCCAGAGCGGCTTCGATCTTTGGCCCCATCGAGCCGGGAGGGAACGCGCCGGCCGCCAGGGCCAGTGCGGCGTGGTCGGCCGCCAGCGAATGAACCGGCTTTCCGTCCACGAGGACTGCCGGGACGTCGGTGAGGATCAACAGCAAATCCGCGCGCAATGATTTCGCGAGGATCGCGGCGGTGCGGTCCTTGTCGATGACGGCGGCAACGCCGCGCGTGCCGCTGCCTTCGGCGACCACCGGCACTCCCCCGCCGCCCGCGGCGATCGGGACGTAGCCGGACGACAAGGCCGCCGACACGGCGCGC
>JBIOWR010000077.1:0-4736 GCA_044868775.1 Actinomycetota bacterium | reverse complement strand
TCGAGGATTCCCCAGTGCACCGCCACCTTGCTTGGGAGATAGGTGCCGAGGAACGGCTGGATGTCGAACGCTGCGAAGCGACCGCCCTCCGGCAGCGCCGCGTCGAGGAATTCAGCCGCGCGCTCGTATCGCGTGGTGATGCGCGCTTGCTCGATGTTCGCCGTGATCGCGTGCGCGGCGACGGGAGCGAAGCTGCCGACGACGATCGCGATTGCGAGCGGCTTGTGAACCGGTGCCGTTTTTGGATTCACGCGCGGCCAGAGCGCGAGCGCCGAGAGCGCGAAGCCGGTGATCCCGAGCGCCCAGTACTTGTAGAACGGATAGCGCGACGCGACGGCGATTGCGATCGTGGTGGCCACCATGACGATGCCTGCTTTGAATTGCTTGGTCGCTCGAGGAGGCTGTGCGCGCAGGACCACGAACGCTCCCGCGATCACCGGCAGCAGTGCGGCAACGGTGACGACGAGGATCTCCGCCGGATGGTACGCGCTCACCACGCGCGTCGCGGCGTTCAGCTCGATCAATGCGTATCGCACGTCGGGCTGTGACGCAACGAACGCACCGAGCCCGCCGGCGATCGCCGCGCACGCGACGCCGCAACGCACGGCCTCGCGGCGTCCGCTGCGTTCGAATGCGAACACCACCGCTCCCACCGTGAACAGCACGGCGCGAATGTCGAACGCGCACGCGAGCGCGACCAGCACGCCGCCGAGAGCGGGCCGCGTGTAGGCGATCGCGATGACGCCGGCGAGCACCAGCAGGGCGGCGGGCTTCTCGATGTCCATCACGAACGCAGACTGGAGCATCAACGCTCCACCGAGCACGAGGCCGAGTCGCCGTGCGGTGGCGGCATCCGCTCCGAGCCGCCGGCACAACACGAAGACGCCCATGCCGACGGCGACGACGCACAGCCCGACGAAGCACGCGCGCGCGAGCGTGTACGGCCCCGGGAGCGCGTCGAGGCCGCGCACGAGCGCTATGTACGGCGGCGGCTTGTTCTGGAGCACGTCGACGTAGAGCGTGTCGCCCAGCGCCAGCCGTCGCGTCACCGCGAGCCAGTCGCCTTCGTCGTAGCTCAGCGGAACGAACACAGACGCCGCCGTCGCGGCGGCGCCGAGCAGACTGCTTTGAACGAGCGCGCGGCGTGCGTCGGTCACACCCAGCCGCTCCTGCGCTCGGCCATGCGCCGCATGCCGGCGACGATGACGGCGAGGCCGGCGGCGATCGCGACCCAGTAACCGATCCACTCCTCGGACGGCTCGCGTCCCTGCACCGCGAGCGCGGCGAGCGCGAGCGTTCCCAGCGCGATGTACACGAGGTAGTCGAAGCGGCGCCGCGTGCCGCGCCGGACGGCGTGCACCACCGCGAACGTCAGCACGACGAACCCGGCCAGCACTGCGATGAGTCCCCAGCCGGTGAGCCCGGCGTTGTGCAGATAGGTGCGCCCCGGCGTGCGCACGCGATACCACCACGGCGCGAAGCCGTCGAGGAACAGCATGAGCCCGGCGGCGGCGAGTGCGCGCTCCGCCGGCGACAACGCTGATAGATCGACGCCTCGCGCCACCGCGGAAATACTAGTCGTGACACGCCGGGTGCTAGCGTTACCCGCGTGACGCTGCGCGTGGGCGTGCTCGTATCCGGATCGGGGACCAACCTCCAAGCGATCCTCGACGCCGCCGACCCGAGCACGTACGAGGTCGTACTCGTCGTCTCGAACAAGCCCGGCGTGCTCGCGCTCGAACGCGCCGCAAAAGCCGGCGTTCCAACCGTCGTCCTGGATCCTGGCGACTACGAGGACCGCCCGTCGTTCGACGAGGCGGTCGCCGGCGCGCTCGACGCAGCCGGTGTCGAGCTCGTGTGCCTGGCCGGCTACATGCGGATCCTCTCCCCGGACTTCGTCAAGCGATTCGAGGGACGCATCCTCAACGTGCACCCCGCGCTGCTGCCGGCGTTTCCGGGCGGGCACGCGGTGCGCGACGCGCTCGAATGGGGCGCGAAGGTGACCGGCTGCACCGTGCACGTCGTCGACGAGGAAGTCGACCACGGACCGATCGTGTTGCAGGAAGCCGTCGCCGTGGAACCGGGCGACACCGAGGGTTCGCTCCACGAACGAATCAAGTCCGTGGAGCACCGGCTGTATCCCCAAGCGATACGCCTGTTCGCCACGAAGCGCGTGCGCGTCGAGGACCGGCGCGTGATCTTCGATTGAGTTTCTAGCGAGTTTCTAGCCGCCCGTCGCAGTCGGGTAGGCTACGGATCGTGCCCGACCTGATTCCCGTTCGAACCGCGCTCGTGTCCGTCTCGGACCGGGCCGGCCTCGCCGAATTCTGCGCGGGTCTCGCCGCATCCGGCGTGAAGATCGTCGCCACCGACTCCACCGGCGCGTACCTCGCCGAGCACGGCGTCGCGACCACGCCGGTCGCCGAGATCACCGGTTTTCCGGAGATGCTCGACGGTCGCGTGAAGACGCTGCACCCGCGCATCCACGGCGGCATCCTCGCGAACCGCGAAGTGCCGGAGCACATGCGGCAATTGCAAGCGGCGGGCATCGACGCGATCGACCTCGTCGTGGTGAACCTCTATCCGTTCCGCGCGGCGGTGCAGAAGCAATTGCCGTGGCAGCAAGTCGTGGAGCAGATCGACATCGGCGGCCCGACGCTCGTGCGCGCCTCGGCGAAGAACCACACCGGCGTGGCGATCGTGGTCGATCCCGACCGCTATGCGAGCGTGCTGCAAGAGATTCGTGGTTCGGGAGGAACCAGCGCCGTCACGCGGCGCGCGCTCGCCGCGGAGGCGTTCCGCCACACCGCAGCGTACGACGCCGCGATCGCCGCATGGATGAGCCGCGACGAGGACCTAACCGACCCGCTCACGCTCGGGATGGAACGTGTGCGCGATCTGCGCTACGGCGAGAACCCGCACCAGGCCGGGGCGCTGTACGCGTTCGTCGACGAGGTGCTCGGCACGATCGCGCGCGCGCCGCAAACCCAAGGCAAGGAGCTGAGCTACAACAACATCCTCGACCTCGACGCGGCATGGCAAGCGGCCAACGACTTCTCCGAGCCGGCCTGCGCGATCGTCAAGCACGCGATCCCCTGCGGCATCGGCACCGCCGGCGCGATCGCGCAGGCGTACGCGCGCGCGCTCGACAGCGACCGGCTGTCCGCATTCGGCGGCGTGGTCGCCGTGAACCGTCCGCTCGACGAGGCGACCGCGAAACAGGTCGTGGAGATCTTCACCGAATGCGTGGTTGCGCCGTCGGTCGATCCGCAAGCGGCGGCGATCCTTGCCACGAAGCAGAACCTGCGCGTGCTCGAGGTCGGCGAGTGGCGGCGGCCGCGGGTCGGGTTTCGATGGGTCTCCGGCGGCATGCTGGTGCAGCACGTCGACGAGGCGGCCGACGATCGGGCGCAGATGCGCGTCGCCGGCAAGGTGCAGCCGACGGACGAGCAGTGGAAGGACTTGCTGTTCGCGTGGCGCGCGGTGAAGCACGTGCGTTCGAACGCGATCGTGTTCGCAGCCGACGGCGCGACGGTCGGCATCGGCGGAGGACAGACCAGTCGCGTCGACGCCGTGGAGATCGCCGCGAAGAAAGCCGGGGAGCGCGCGAAGGGAGCAGTGATGGCGAGCGATGCGTTCTTCCCCTTCCGCGACGGGCTCGACGCGGGCGTGAACGCGGGCATCGCAGCCGTCATCCAGCCGGGCGGGTCGGTGCGCGACGACGAGGTGATCGCCGCCGCCGACGAGCACGGCGTGCCGATGGTGTTCACCGGCGTGCGTCACTTCCGGCACGGGTGATCATTCGATGACCGCGCGCATCCTCGACGGCAAGGCCATCGCCGCCGACGTCAAGAGCGAGCTGACGTCGCGCGTCGCGGTGTTGCGCGACAAAGGCATAACGCCCGGTCTCGCCGCCGTGCTCGTGGGCGACGACCCGGCGTCGAAGGTGTACGTGGGAGGCAAGCGCAAGGACGCCGCCGAGATCGGGATGGTCTCGATCGACGCCGATTTGCCCGCCGACACCACGCAAGAACGCTTGCTCGACGTGGTGCGCGACTTGAACGACGACGAGAACGTGCACGGCATCATCGTGCAGCTGCCGCTGCCGAAAGGAATCGACGCCGTCGCGATCCAGGAGGCGCTCGACCCGCGCAAGGACGTGGACGCTTTGCATCCCGAGAACGTCGGCTTGCTGGCGCTCGGGCGGCCACGGTTCGTGCCGTGCACGCCGGCGGGGTGCGTGGAGATCTTGCGCCGGTCGGGCATCGACCTCACCGGCAAGCTCGTGACGGTCGTCGGGCGCTCCACGCTCGTCGGGCGTCCGCTGTCGATCTTGCTCTCGCTCAAGGAGCCGGGCTTGAACGCGACGGTGACGCTTTGTCATACCGGAACCACGGATATTGGAGGAGAGACGCGACGCGCCGACGTGGTGATCGTCGCGGCCGGGCATCCGAACGCGGTGACCGCCGACATGGTGTCCGAAGGCGTCGTGGTGATCGACGTCGGCATCAACAAGGGCGCGGACGGCAAGCTGATCGGCGACGCCGACTTCGCAGGGATCTCACCGATCGCAAGCGCGATCACGCCGGTGCCGGGAGGCGTCGGGCCGATGACGCGCGCGATGCTCATGACGAACACGGTTCTTGCGGCGGAGGGAGTCGTTTGATGGAGTCGAGGCTTGCACGGGCGGTCGCAGCCAAGGAGTTCGTGGTCACCGCGGAGCTGGGTCCGCCGAA
>JBIOWR010000076.1:0-6662 GCA_044868775.1 Actinomycetota bacterium | reverse complement strand
GCGTGGGGTCGGTGGCGCCGGTAGTGCAGGCCTACGATGAGCTCAGCGAAGTTCGGGCGGAGGTCGACGCGGTGGCCGAGCGCATCGGCGCCAAGCGTCTGCGCATGCTGGTCGGCAAGCCCGGGCTCGACGGCCACTCCAACGGCGCCGAGCAAGTCGCGGTGCGCGCGCGCGATGCCGGGTTCGAGGTCGTCTACCAAGGCATCCGCCTCACACCGGAGGCGATTGCGCGCGCCGCGGCCGACGAGGACGTGCACGTGGTCGGGTTGTCGATCCTGAGCGGCGCGCACGCGATGCTCGTGCCCGACGTGCTGGAGCGCATGCGCGAAGCCGGCGTCGATCCCGGCAAGGTTCCTGTCGTCGTCGGCGGCATCATCCCCGACGCGGACGCGCGTGTGCTGCTCGACGCGGGCGTGGCTCGGGTGTACACGCCGCGCGACTTCGACCTCACCCACCTGATGGGCGAGATCGCCCGACTCGTGGGCGAGCGGGCTGCGAAGCGATGACTCCCAAGACGCCCGCCGCGTCGCGCGTCGTGCTCTCGCAAGCGATGGAGGTCGAGCACGCCAACCTCCAGGGGAACGTCCACGGAGGCGTGATCATGCGCATGGTGGACACGTGCGGCGGCTATGCGGCGGCCAAGCACGCCGGAGGGCCCGTGGTCACCGCGTCGCTCGACGAGATGAGTTTCATCGAGCCGGTCCTCATGGGCGACATCGTGACGTTGCAGGCGCAAGTCAACGACGTCGGCCGTACCTCGATCGAGGTCGGCGTGCGCGTCGAAGCCGAAACCATCCGAACCGGTGAGAAACGCCACGTGTCGAGCGCGTACCTCGTGTTCGTCGCGCTCGACGAGCACGGCAAGCCGTGCGCGGTCCCGCCGCTGGTGCTCGAGACCGAGGACGACCGGCGCCGCTCGCGCGAAGCGAAGATACGCCGCGCCCACCGCCTCGCGCGCAAGCAGGAGATCCTCGCGCGGCGCGCCGAGGAGGGCGAGACCCCGCCGGCCGCGCAGTAGGGCGAGTGGCCCTGTGCTACCCTTGCCCTTACCCACCAAATGATGTCGAATCGTGCTGTGAACACGTTGGTTTCGCGCGGCCTCGGCCACGCCGCGCGTGAAGTTCGGAGGGAATCATGAGCGTCTCCAAGCTGACCATTGCCGTGCCGGTCTACAACGAGCGTCATCGCGTCGAGCGCGCGCTCAAGGAGCTTCTCGCCGTGCAGTTCCCGGTCGAGACCGAGGTCGTGATCGTCGACGACGGATCGAGCGACGGGACCGCCGACATCATCCAGAGCCTGGAGCTGCCGTCACACGTGCGTCTCGTGAGGCATCGCCGCAATCAGGGGAAGGGCGCCGCGCTCATCACCGCGCTCGAGGCTGCGAGCGGCGACGTCTTCGTTCCATTCGACGCCGACCTGGAGTACGACCCGCACGACCTGCCGCGCTTGCTGGAGCCGTTGATCGACGACTCCGAGGTGTCGGTGGTGTACGGCACGCGCGCGTTCGGATCGCACACCGCGTTCTCGTTCTGGTACGTGCTCGGCAACAAGATGATCGTGCTCTGGGCGAACGTCCTGTTCAACTCCTACATCTCCGATCTCGAGACCTGTTACAAGATGGTGCGCACCGACTTGCTGCGCTCGCTCAACCTGGTGTCGAGCTCGTTCGCGATCGAGGCCGAGATCACCGGCAAGCTCCTCAAGCGCGGCCACCGTCCGTTCGAGGTGCCGATCTCGTACCGCGCGCGCTCGCGCGAGCAGGGCAAGAAGATCCAGTGGTGGGACGGCGTCATCGCCCTCTGGACGACGGCAAAGGCGCGGTTCGCGAACTGGTAATGAAGACCATCGAGCAACCGGACTTCACGTACGCACCGCCGCGCAAGCGGCGCCGCGGCCGCAAGGCGCTCATCGGGTTCGCCATCGTCGTCGTGCTGCTCGGCGGCTTCGCCGCGTTCATGTACAAGTACGCGGCCGGCAAGATCGGCGACACGAACGATCCTTCGCTCAACTTGAAGATCGCGCCGATCAGGGGACCGATGAACGTGCTCGTCCTCGGCAGCGACTCGCGCGAGGGGTTGTCGGCTGAGGATCTCAAGAAGCGTCAGTTCCAGGGCGTCGCGGGCCGGCGTTCGGACTCTATCTTGCTCGTGCATATCTTCGGCGACGGGCGGCACGCCGCGGTGATGAGCTTCCCGCGCGACTTGCGCGTCAACGTGCCCGGCCTCGGCTTGACGAAGATCAACGCCGCGTACAACTTCGGGCCGCAACGCGTGATCGACACCATCGAGGGTTACACCGGGCTCACGGTCAATCACTACGTCGAAGTGAACTTCGCAGCGTTCAAGAACATCGTCGAGGCGCTCGGCGGCGTGGAGATCTGCGCGACGCGTCCGTACGAGGACAAGAAGGCCGGCCTTCACATCAAGAAACCCGGGTGCTACACCTTCGACGGCGACATGGCGCTCGGGTGGGCGCGGTCGCGGTCGGTGGAGCCCGACGGCGACTTCGGCCGCATTCGCCGCCAGCAGCAACTTATTCGCGTGATGCTGCAGAAGGCGACGAGCAAGGGCATCATCCTCAACCCCTTCAAGTCGATCAACGTCATCAACCAAGTGTCGAAGGGGCTCACCACCGACGCGAACTTCAAGCTGGAGACCGCGCTCGGGCTCGCGCAGCGCTTGAAGAACCCCAAGGAGTCCAACGGGCTCGTCGACTTCCGCATGGTGCCGAGCTCGCCGAAGATGATCGGCGGCGTCTCGTACGTCGTCTCCAAGAAATCGCAAGCGCTGGAGATGTTCCGCGCGTTCGGCGCCGACGCGTGGCCGCTGCCGCCCTACGGCAAGACGGCGTTCTCGATCCCGGACCCGCCGGACGTCACCGTGCGCATCATCGACGCGTCGGGCAAGCCCGGCCTCGCGGCGGAGGTCAAGGCGCAGCTTCGCAAGATCGGGTTCGACGTGCTGACCACGGTTCGCACGATGCCGGCCCAGACAAACACGGTGATCTGGTACCGGCCCGGCGACGAGCTGAAGGTGCGGCTCGTTGGGGAGTACGTGAAAGCCGCGAGAGGAAAGGTCGATGCGCGCGCCGATCCCAAGGCCGAGGTGACGCTCGTGCTCGGGTCCGACGCCGTGGTCGCGTCGCCGTCTCCGTCGCCCAGCCCTTCATGAAAGCGCTCGTGCTGTCGGGCGGGGCCGGCACGCGCCTCCGTCCGATCACGCACACGAGCGCCAAGCAACTGGTTCCGATCGCGAACAAGCCGATTCTGTTCTACGGGCTGGAGTCGATTCGCGACGCGGGCATCGCCGACGTCGGCATCATCGTCGGCGAGACGCACGCCGAGATCGAGGCGTGCGTCGGCGACGGCTCGGCGTGGGGCCTGCGCGTGACGTACATACGCCAGCCCGAACCGCTGGGTCTCGCGCACGCGGTGCTCACCGCCGAATCGTTCCTCGGCGACGACGAGTTCGTGATGTACCTCGGCGACAACGTGATCAAGGGCGGTATCACCGGCCTCGTGGATGAGTTCAAGCGCGATCGCCCCGACGCGATGATCCTGCTCGCGCGCGTGCCCGAGCCGCAGCGTTTCGGCGTCGCGGAATTGGACGGCGGCCGCGTCGTGCGCCTCGTCGAGAAGCCCTCGAAACCGCCGAGCGATCTTGCGCTCGTCGGCGTGTACCTGTTCACGTCCGCGATCCTCTCCGCCGCGCACTCGATCAGCCCGTCGTCGCGCGGCGAGCTGGAGATCACCGACGCGATCCAGCGCTTGATCGACCAAGGTCTCGAAGTGCGGCCGCACGTCATCGACGGATGGTGGAAGGACACCGGCCGCCTCGAAGACTTGCTCGAAGCGAACCGCATCATGCTGACCGACCTCGAGCGACGCATCGACGGCACGGTCGACGCGTCGTCGGAGATCGCGGGGCCGGTCGTGATCGAGCGCGGTGCGTCGGTGGTGCGGTCGTCGATTCGCGGCCCGGCGATCATCGGTGAGGGAACGTCTTTGGTGGACTCGTTCGTGGGCCCGTACACGTCGATCTCCGCGCGCTGCACGATCGAAGACTCCGAGATCGAGCACTCGGTGATATGGGAGGGCTCCACGATCATCGGCATGCACCGGCTGGAGGATTCGCTGATCGGCCGTGAGGTGGTCGTGGATCGCTCCGACCGCAAGCCCAAGGCGTACCGCATGATGCTCGGCGATCACTCCCGGGTCGACGTGGTGTAGATGCGCCTCTTCGTCACCGGCGGTGCGGGCTTCATCGGAGCCAACTACGTCCGGTGGGTGCTCGCTCATTCATCCGACGACGTCGTCGTGTTCGACAAGCTCACCTATGCCGGAAACATGGAGAACTTGCGCGACCTCTCCGGCCCTCGTTTCGAGTTCGTGCGCGGAGATATCTGCGACGCCGACGCGGTGCGCGACGCGATGGCCGGGTGCGACGCGGTGCTGAACTTCGCGGCGGAGTCGCACGTGGACCGCTCGATCCTGTATGCGGGGGAGTTCGTGCGCACGAACGTCATGGGCACGAATACGTTGTTGGATATCGCGCGTTCGTTGGGTGTGGAGCGGTTCGTGCACGTGTCCACCGACGAGGTGTACGGCTCGATTCCCGAAGGGTCGTTTCGCGAGGGCGATCCGCTGACGCCGTCGTCGCCGTACTCGGCGTCCAAGGCCGGCGCCGACGTGCTCGCGCACGCGTACTGGGTGACGTTCGATTTCCCGGTGATCGTCACGCGCTCGTCCAACAACTTCGGGCCGTATCAGTTCCCGGAGAAGCTCATCCCGTTGTTCGTGACTCGCTTGATGGATGGTGAGCGCGTGCCGCTGTACGGGGACGGGTTGAACGTGCGCGACTGGATCTACGTTCTCGACAACTGCTCCGGGATCGACGTCGCCTTGCGGCGCGGACGGCCGGGCCAGACGTACAACGTCGGCGGCGGCAACGAGATGACGAACATCGACCTCACGCACCGCGTTCTGGCGTTGCTCGGAAAGGACGCGTCGTTCATCGAGTACGTGCCCGACCGGCCGGGGCACGACCGGCGTTACTCCATCGATACGTCGAAGATACGCGCGCTGGGGTGGAAGCCGGAGCTGGACTTCGATCGTGCTTTGGAGGCCACCGTGGAGTGGTACCGTGCGAACCGCTGGTGGTGGGAACCGCTGAAGCAGCGCGGCGCCGCGCCTGCGTCCGACCTCGTCTCGCCGGAATAGCTTTTCGTCATGCGCGTCCTCATTACCGGAGCAGGCGGCCAAGTCGGTACCGACCTCGTCTCTGCGTTCGCCGGTCACGACGTGATCGCGTGCACCCGCTCCGACCTCGACGTCGGCGACCGCGACGCGTGCATGCAGCAGATCCCTGTGTTGTCGCCGGAGGTCGTGGTGCACGCCGCCGCGTACACCGACGTCGACGGCTGCGAGTCCAACCCCGATCGCGCGTGGCGCGACAACGTGCTCGGCTCCGGTCACGTCGCCGCGGCCGCGCATTCGTGCGGCGCGCACCTCGTGTGCGTGTCGAGCGATTACGTGTTCTCGGGTGATGCGTCGGAGCCGTACGAGTCGTACGCGCCGGTGTCGCCGGTGTCGGTGTACGGCCGCTCGAAGGCGTACGGCGAGAGCGCCGCCTTGCTGGCCAACCCCGGTTCCACCGCGATCGTGCGCTCGTCGTGGATCTACGGCGTCGCCGGCGGCAACTTCGTCAAGACGATGCTGCGTCTCGCTGCCTCGCGCGACGTCGTGGACGTGGTGGACGACCAAACCGGCTCGCCGACGTGGTCGTGGGACCTCGCCGGCGCGATCGTCGCGCTGTCGTCGTCGCGCCGCACCGGCATCTGGCACGTGACCAACGCCGGTGCCACGACGTGGTACGCGTTCGCGCAAGAGATATTCCGCCTGTCCGGCCTCGACCCGTCGCGCGTGCGCCCCACGTCTACGGAGAAACTTGCGCGCCCCGCGCCGCGTCCTTCTTACTCCGTGCTGTCCGGCCGCCTCTGGCGTCTCGCCGGGTTCACGCCGCTGCGTTCATGGCAAGACGCGCTCACCGAAGCGCTCCCGTTAATTAGCTTCTAGGACTTCGAGGCCTGCCAGACTTCGATTGGCTGGTGAGGCTCGGAGGAAATCCAAATGGAGAACGATTCGAATTCAGGCGAGCTTCGAAGCAAGTTGTTCGAGCGCATGAGCGACATAGTTCAACTTGTTGATGCCACTAGACCGCGACAACTCGATGTGAGTCCCACGCGAAGCATAGTTCTTGGCCTGCACGTTGCTGCGGTGGCGCACTTCAGGGCCGTGAAACTGCTCCTTGAGGACTGGCTCATCGAGGAGGCGCGGATTGTTCAGCGAAGCCTCATTTATGTCGCGGCCTTTCTTGCGTATTTCCATCGACACAACGATCGATTCGACGAGATCGCTCTTGCTTATGGATTGAAATCATCAAAGTATGCGCGTGGACTGGAAAGGGGTCGCCTGGCTCTCGGTGATGCTGATGCTGCAACAAGGATCAACGTCCTCGATGATGACATTGCTGCCATTCATCGAATCAAGAAGGAACTCGGACTGAATAGCCTTCCGAGTTTCCCTGAACCGGAAACGATCTTGCGGGAGCTTGGAAAACATAGATGGGAAATGACCACGCGCGGACACAACCCGGTCGTTCATG
>JBIOWR010000075.1:0-5684 GCA_044868775.1 Actinomycetota bacterium | reverse complement strand
GTGGTGCTGTCGAGCATGGACGTGTACCGCGCGTACACCGCGCTGCTCGCGGGCATGGCAAGTCCGGCCGTCGAGCCGGTGCCGTTCTACGAGACGTCGCCGGTGCGCACCGAGCGCTATCCGTTCCGTGGCATGCCGGAGGGGCGCGGCGACGACTACGAGAAGCTCGACGTGGAGGAGGCGTACCTCGCCGTCGGCGCGACGGTCTTGCGGCTGCCGATGGTGTACGGCGAGCACGACCGGCAACGGCGCGAGGAGTTCGTGCTGCGCCGCGTGCGCGCCGGGCGCACGCACATCCCGTTCGGCGCGGGAACGTGGTTGTGGTCGCGCGGATACGTGGGTGATGTGGCGGCTGCTGTTCGGCTGGTGCTCGAGCACCCGGAAGCGGCAGGTCACATCTTCAACGTGTGCGAGTCCCGCACGATGACGGTGCGCCAGTGGGCGCGGGCCATCCTCGATGCGGCCGGCGCCGCTGCGGAGCTGGTGCGCGTGCGCGACGACGTCCTCCCAGATGATCTCGATCTGACGAAGGCGATCCCGCAGCACTTCCTGTGCGACGCGTCCAAGGCACGAACCATGCTCGGGTTCGCCGAGACCGACCCGCGCGATGCGCTGCGGCGTTCGGTGCGGTGGCACCTCGCGCATCCGCCCGACGCCGACCCGGACTTCACCGCCGACGACGCGGCGCTCGCGACGGCCGGCTGAGCCGCGCGCTACAGACCCGTCGCGCCGTCGAGCAGCTCGCGCATGATGTCCATGTGCCCGGCGTGGCGCGCGGTCTCCTCGATCATGTGCACCATGATCCAGCGCAGCGTGTGGTCGCGGCCTTCGCGTTTGGAGACGTCGTCGAGCGACGTGGCCGCGGCGGCGATCGCGCGCGACCCGGCGCACGTCTCCTTATACCGAGCGACGATCATCTCGGTGGTCTCCCCCTCGACGACGTGGAAGTCCGCGTCCGGGTCCTCGTCGTTCTCGTATTGCAGCGGCGCTTCGGCGGCGAAGCACACGTGGAACCACCAGTGCTCGACGTTCTGCAAGTGCTTCACGATGCCGAGCAACGTGAGCCCGGACGGAACCATCGGCCGCCTGACGCCTTCGTCCGACGCGCCTTCGAGCTTCCGGAGCACGGCTTCGCGCTCGTAGTCGAGCCACGCGGCGAGCATCTCGCGCTCGGAGCCGGACGGCGGAGGATAGTCGGTCATTCGCGCGTGAACTCCTGGACCTCGATGTGCAGGATATGGATCGGCGGGGACGGTGCGCCGCCCGTGCTCGGCTGAGCCATCAAGCGAGCGAGCACCGTGCGCGACGCGGCGTCGTCTTCCAAGATCGTGCCGATCTTCACGCCGTCGATCACCGCGTCGGGACCGTTCACGATGCCGAAGCGCGCGGAGATGCGCCCGTTCGTGGGGTACATCAACACGTCGTAGCGCGCTCCGGCTTTGGGCCCGCGCGCCGGGAACGAGAACCCGGGGTCGGCGCCGCCGCCGAGGATCGCGAGGTTCGGCAGGATGCGATCGAACGCGAGCGCGTTGTAGAAGCGCTTCCGCGCGAGGTACACGAACGATCGCACGGCGTCCGGTGCGGCGGTGGAATCGACCTTCACGACGATGTTGCCGCAGTACGTCTTGATCGTGGCGACGAAGATGTGGCTCGCGTCAACGTCCTGAGCCGTCGGGGGCGCGAACGGCCCCGGCGAGCGCACGGCGTCCGGCGGCTTCTCGCCGGCGCACGATGCGACCGTCTCGGTGGGCGTCGCCACCTGCGGCGGCGCCGACTCCTTCGACGTCAGCTGCACGATCAGGAACGGCACGCCGAACACGAGCGCGAGGATGAAGAACACCCACACCGCAACCGACACGTCGCGCCGGAGCTGCGTGCGCATGCGCTACGCCGGTATCTCGGCGACCGTGATCTTGATGATGTAGATGGGCGGCGACGGCAGCGTCTTCGTCTGCGGGTTGCTCGGCGGCGACGTCAGCGGCACCTTGATCATCTTGTCGAGCACGGCGAGCGACGCGGCGTCGGTCACCTTGCCCATCACGGTGTAGTCGGGTGTCAAGCCGACGTCGCTCACGTCGACGAAGAACTGGCTGCCGTTCGACGCCGCTCCTCCCGAGTTCGCCATCGCCACGACGCCGCGCAAGTACTTCGTCCCCGAACCGTCCGGCACGACGTAGGGATCGCCGGCCTTCGCCTTCGGCTTCTCGATCGTGAATTGATAGCCGGGACCGCCGGTGCCGTCTCCCTTGGGGTCGCCGCCTTGCACGAGCTGGAACGGCGGGTTGGCCTCGACGCGATGGAATTGCAAGCCGTCGTAGAAGCCTTCGCGCGCGAGGAACACCATGTTGTTGACGGCCTTGGGCGCGAGCTTCGGATCGAGCGTCATCTTGACCGTGCCGCACGACGTCTCCATCGTCAGCACGTACTTCTTGCTCTGGCTCACGACCGTCGCGGGATACGCCTTGTACGTTTTCGGGCTCGCCTTCGGGGGCGTCGGTCCGGTGCACGGCACGCCCGACGTCGCGCCGGTCGGCGAGGGCGTTGGTGTCGCCGCGGTCTTGGTGTCGTCACCGCCCACGAGGAACAAGGTGATGAGTGTTCCGACGAGGCCGAGCACGGTGAGCGCGATCACCCACGCGCGTATCTGTCGCATGCGTCGCTCGCGCTTGCGCTTCTCACGTTCCAGCTCGCGCTTGCGTTGGATTCTCTTTTCGTAGGCTCGCTTGCTCACCCGGCTCCTCCGTCTGTGATGGTGTCTTGTCGAGTGCTCCCGCTCACGTGCTGCGTCGCGGCAGGCCCGCGAGCCCGCGCCACGCCAGGTCTGACAGATCGCGAACGAGCTTCTCTTTATCAACCTCTCGCCGTTCGAGCCACCACTGTGCCGCAGCCTCGGCCATGCCGACGACGCCGCGCGCCAGCAACGCCGACTCTTCCCGCGAGTATCCGGTCTCCGCGGCGATGATGTAGCCGATGCGCGTCGCGATCGCGTCCCGGAACCGGTCGATGACCTCGCGGAAGTCGGTGTCGGCGCCCATGGTCTCGCGGAACAGCAAGCGGAACGAGCCCTCGCTCGAATCGATGAACGTGAAGTAGGCCTCGATGCCGCGGCTGATGCGATCCCGGTTGGAGGTCACGCCCTCGATTGCGTGCTCCACCTGGTCCAGCAGCTTGCCCATGTCTTGCTCGAGCAGCGCGAGGTACAGCTCTTTCTTCGACTCGAAGTGCTGGTAGAGCACCGGCTTCGTCACGCCCGCGCTCTGCGCGATCTGCTCCATGGCTGCGCCGTGGTAGCCGTCCTCGGCAAACACCGCGCGCGCGACGTCGATCAGCTGCGCACGACGAGCCTCCGCGGAGAGCCTTCTGGTTGCCACGGTTCCTCCAGCTTTTTGCCGTGCGAGGGAGTTGACGACGCCTGGGCGCGGGCCTATATTACCCTAGAGTAAGTTACTCGCAAGTAACACGTTGAGGGAACCCGGCCGGAGGTCGCAGTCATGCCGCACTTTGGACTCACCGAAGAGCAAGTCGAATTCCGCAAGTGGGTACGCGAGTTCGCGGAGAAAGAGGTTCGTCCCGTCGCGGCGGAGTACGACGAGAGCGAAGAGTTCCCGTGGCCGGTGGTGAAGAAGGCCGCCGAGATCGGCCTCTACGACTTCAACTTCTACATCCAGGCGGGGCAAGACGAGTCCGGCCTCACGATGCCGATCGCGCTCGAGACGCTGTGCTGGGGATGCGCGGGCATCGGCTTGTCGATCTTCGGTACGGGACTGCCGCTGGCCGCGCTCGCCGCGAGCGGAACGCCCGAGCAGTTGCAGACGTGGGCGCCGAAGATGTTCGGCACCGTCGAGGACCCGCGCCTCGGAGCGTTCGCCGTCACCGAGCCGCAAGCGGGTTCGGACGTGTCCAAGCTGCGCACGACTGCGAAGCGCGAGCGCGAGGGCTGGCTGCTGAACGGCACCAAGGTGTTCATCACCAACGGCGGCATCGCCGACGTGCACCTCGTCGTGGCGACGGTGGACCCGAACCTCGGTCACCGCGGCCAAGCGACGTTCATCGTGGAGAAGGGCGCGCCGGGCATCTCCCAAGGAAAGAAGGAGAAGAAGCTCGGCATTCGCGCGTCGCACACCGCCGAAGTCGTGCTCGAAGATTGTTGGGTTCCGATGGACCAGTTGCTCGGGGGCGAAGACAAGCTCAACGCGAAGCTGGAGCGCGCGCGCAGCGGACAGTCCACCGGCCGCGCGTCCGGAGCGCTCGCGACGTTCGAAGCCACGCGTCCGTCGGTCGGCGCCCAAGCCGTGGGCATCGCGCAAGCCGCGCTCGAGTTCGCGGTGCAGTACGCCAAGGAGCGCCAGACGTTCGGGCGTCCGATCATCGAGCACCAGGGCGTGGCGTTCACGCTCGCCGACATGGCGATGGAGACCGAAGCCGCGCGCTTGCTCGTGTGGCGCGCAGCGTGGATGGCGCGCACCGGACAGCCGTTCGTGCACGCGGAGGGCTCGATGTCGAAGCTGAAGGCCGGCGAGGTCGCGGTGCGCGTGACCGAGCAAGCCGTCCAGGTGCTCGGCGGCTACGGCTACATCAAGGACTTCCCGGTGGAGAAGTGGTACCGCGACTCGAAGATCTACACGCTCTTCGAGGGGACGTCCGAGATCCAGCGCCTGGTCATCTCGCGCGCGCTCGCGGCGGAGTGACGCCGGCGGGGGCGGGTTCCGTCCCGGTCGGGCACAATGTGGGCGTGAGCCTCTCCGTCGAACGCGTATTGCTTGCTGCGCCGCGCGGCTATTGCGCAGGCGTCGACCGCGCCGTCGAGACGGTGGAGCAAGCGTTGAAGGCGTACGGCGCTCCCGTGTACGTGCGCAAGCAGATCGTGCACAACCTCCACGTCGTCGAGGATCTGGAGCGCAAGGGCGCGATCTTCGTCGAGGAGCTCGAAGAGGTTCCCGCCGGCGCGCACGCGATCCTATCCGCGCACGGCGTCGCGCCCGAGGTGTACGTGCAGGGGCGCGAGCGCGGGTTGCGCGTGCTCGACGCGACGTGTCCGCTCGTGACGAAGGTTCACAACGAAGCGAAGAAGTTCGCGAGCGAGGGCTTTCACATCATCCTCATCGGGCACGAGGGGCACGAAGAGGTGATCGGCACGATGGGAGAGGCGCCCGCGTCGATCACGCTCATCGGCTCGCCGGAGGAGGCGCGCTCGGTACTGATTCCGTCGTCGTCGGAGAAAGTTGCATACCTGTCGCAGACGACGCTGTCGGTCGACGAGACCAACGAGGTGATCGAGGTGCTGCGAGAGCGGTTCCCGCACATCCAGGCGCCGCCGCGCGAGGACATCTGCTACGCGACGCAGAACCGCCAGACCGCGGTGAAGCAGATCGCGCGCGACGCCGACGTGGTGCTCGTGATCGGCTCGCACAACAGCTCCAACTCGAAGCGACTCGCCGAGGTCGCGCGCGCCTACGGCGCGCGCTCCCACCTGATCGAGGACGAGACCCAGATCGACACCGGCTGGTTCGACGGCGCCCGCACCGTGGGCGTCACGAGCGGCGCGTCGGCTCCCGAGTGGCTCGTGGAGCGCGTCGTGGGGTGGTTCCGCGAGCGCGGCGTCGACGCGGTCGAGGAGATCCGGGTGGTGGAGGAGGACGTGCACTTCGGGCTCCCGAAGGAGCTCCAAGGCGCCTCCTGACGCC
>JBIOWR010000074.1:0-5539 GCA_044868775.1 Actinomycetota bacterium | reverse complement strand
CCCGCGACGCGAGCCTCAGGAACGGGCTGAAGTCGTACCGAACCAGCGACAAGGTCTGGAACCCGACGTCCTCGAACATCGCGCGCCATTCTTCCACGCCGTGCGGGAACACGTGCGGCGCATCGGCGCGCACGTTCTCCAAGACGATCGCATGCCCGCCCTCGCGCGTCAGCGCGCGCATGCGCTCCACGACCGCCGGCTGCTCCTCGTACGGCACGTGCTGGATCACCGTCACCGAGCACACGAGGTCGAACGGCTCGTCGGACGCGAACTCCTGCACGGCCACGTTCTCGAAGCGCATCGCCGGGAACCGCTCGCGGTTGCGCTCGATCAGCTCCGGTTGCAAGTCGATCCCGGTCACGTCGTAGCCGCGATCGAACAACAGCCTGCTCCATCGCCCGGCACCGCACCCGACGTCGAGCGCGCGCGCCGGTGACGCCGCGCCCGCGCCTGCCGACGAAGCACGATCCAGCAACATCTCGAACACCATGCGCTGGTACCGGGCGTAGTGACGGTTCAGCCACAACGGGGCGCCCGCGTAGCACACGTTGCCGAGGCCTTCGGGGTCCTCCAGCTCGTCGATCGCCCACCGCGAGGAGTGCGCGCGCCAGTAGCGGCGCATCTCGTTCCATGTAAAGCGATCGGGCATCGGCTCAGCGCGAGCGCGCCATCCAGGCGATGCCGGCGGCGACGATCACGAGCACCGCGCCGACCACGATCAGCACGGTGTCGCCGAGCCCGGTGTCGGGCAACGCCACCGCGTGCAGGATGCGCCCGGAATATGTGGCCACGTTTCTCACTTTCATTCCTCGACGCCTCGGGCGGCAAATCAGGCTCGGAGACTGTCGCACCGCGCGGGTAGAATTCGGTGCTCGGGGTTCGACATTGCGAGGAAGAAGGCTTTGACCAGCGAAAAGCTCGTCGTTCACGGCGCCCGTGAACACAACCTGAAGAACGTGCACCTGGAGTTGCCGCGCGACTCGCTCATCGTCTTCACGGGTTTGAGCGGCTCCGGCAAGTCGAGCCTGGCGTTCGACACGATCTACGCCGAGGGGCAGCGGCGGTACGTGGAGTCGTTGTCGTCGTACGCGCGCCAGTTCCTGGGTCAGATGGACAAGCCCGACGTGGACTTCATCGAGGGGCTGTCGCCGGCCATCTCCATCGACCAGAAGACCGCGGGCCACAACCCACGGTCGACGGTCGGCACGATCACCGAGATCTACGACTACCTGCGATTGCTGTACGCGCGCATCGGCAAGCCGCACTGTCCGAAGTGCGGGCGCCCGATCAGCCGCCAGTCTCCCGACCAGATCATCGACCAGGTGCGCGCGCTTCCCGAGGGGACGAAGTTCCAGGTGCTCGCTCCGGTCGTGCGCCAGCGCAAAGGCGAGTACGAGAAGCTCCTCGACGACCTCGCGAAGAAGGGCTTCGCGCGCGCGAAGGTCGACGGCGAGGTGCGCGAGCTGACCGAGAAGATTCGCCTCGACCGCTACTACAAGCACTCCATCGACGTGATCGTGGACCGGCTCGTGATGAAGCAGGGCATCGAGCGCCGCCTCGCCGACTCCATCGAGCAAGCGTTGCAGCTCGCGGAAGGAATGGTCTCGATCGACCTCGTCGACCTGAACAAGGTGGAGACGTACTCGCAGCATCTCGCGTGTCATTACGACGGGCTGTCGTTCGAGGAGCTCCAGCCAAAGAACTTCTCGTTCAACTCGCCGTACGGTGCGTGCCCGCACTGCGACGGGCTCGGCACGCACCTCGAGGTGGACGAGGAGCTCGTGGTCAATCCCGACCTCACGCTGGACGAGGGCGCGATCGCGCCGTGGGCGGCCGGACGCACCGAGTACTTCGTCCGCCTAATCGAGTCGGTCGCGGCGCATACGAAGGCGTCGGTGAAGAAGCCGTGGTCGAAGCTCACCAAGAAGCAGCAGGACGCGTTCCTGCACGGGCTCGGCGACGAGCAGATCCACGTGCGATACCGCAACCGCTACGGGCGCACCCGCTCGTACTACACCGAGTTCGAGGGCGTGATCCCGTGGCTCGAGCGCAAGCACGACGAGACCGAGAGCGATTGGTCGCGCGAGAAGATCGAGGAGTACATGCGCGACGTGCCCTGTCCGGAGTGCAAGGGCGCGCGGCTCAAGCCGGAATCGCTCGCGGTGACCGTCGGCGGCAAGAACATCGCCGACCTCAGCCAGATGTGCGTGGCGGACGCGGACGTGTTCGTGCGCTCGCTGAAGATGAACGAGCGCGAGCACCTCATCGCCGACCGGATCATCAAGGAGATCACCGCGCGGCTCGGCTTCCTCGTGGACGTCGGGCTCGACTACCTGTCGCTGCACCGCAGCGCCGAGACGCTCGCCGGGGGAGAGGCGCAACGCATCCGGCTCGCCACCCAGATCGGCAGCGGGCTCGTCGGCGTGCTGTACATCCTCGACGAGCCGAGCGTCGGGTTGCACCAGCGCGACAACCATCGCTTGATCGAGACGCTCGTGCGGCTGCGCGACCTCGGCAACACGCTGATCGTCGTGGAGCACGACGAGGCGACGATCCGGACCGCCGACTACATCGTGGACATCGGGCCGGGAGCGGGGGAGCACGGCGGCGAGATCGTGTTCACCGGCGCGTTCAACGATCTGCTCAAGTCGAAAGCGTCGCTCACCGGCCGGTACCTCAGTGGTGCCCGGGTCATCGCAGTACCGAGTCTTCGGCGCTCGCCCAACGGCAACTGGCTCACGCTCAAGGGCGCGCGCCAGCACAACTTGAAGAACATCGACGTGCGGTTCCCGCTCGGCTGCTTCGTCGCCGTGACCGGCGTGAGCGGCAGCGGCAAGTCGTCGCTGATCGGCGACACCCTGTATCCCGCGCTGATGACGCACGTGTACGGCTCGCGCTCGGTGCCGGGCAAGCATCGCGCGCTCAACGGGCTGCAGCACGTCGACAAGGTCGTTGCGGTGGACCAAGCGCCGATCGGCCGCACCCCGCGCTCGAACCCGGCGACCTACATCGGCGTGTTCGACCACATCCGCAACTTGTTCAGCCAGACGCAAGAGGCGCGCATGCGCGGCTACCGCCCCGGCCGCTTCTCGTTCAACGTGAAAGGCGGCCGTTGCGAAGGCTGCGCCGGCGACGGCCAAATCAAGATCGAAATGCACTTCCTCCCTGACATCTACGTGCCGTGCGAGGTGTGCAAGGGCCACCGCTACAACCGCGAGACGCTCGACGTGATGTTCAAGGGAAAGAACATCTCCCAAGTGCTGGAGATGAGCGTCGAGGAAGCGCTCGAATATTTCGCCGCCGTCCCGGTGATCGCGCGCCACTTGCAGACGCTGTTCGACGTCGGCCTCGGCTACGTGAAGCTGGGCCAGCCCGCCCCGACGTTGTCGGGCGGCGAAGCCCAGCGCGTGAAGCTCGCCAGCGAGCTCTCGAAGCGCGCCACCGGCCGTACCCTCTACATCCTCGACGAGCCGACGACCGGCCTGCATTTCGACGACGTCAACAAGCTCCTCGGCGTCTTGCAGCGTCTCGTGGAAGCCGGCAACACCGTGATCGTGATCGAGCACAACCTCGACGTGATCAAGACGGCAGACTGGCTGATCGACCTCGGCCCCGAAGGTGGCGACCGCGGCGGCCACATCGTCGCCGAAGGAACGCCCGAACACGTCGCCGGCGTCCCCGAGTCCTACACCGGCAAGTTCCTGCGCGAGATCCTCGAGGCCACGATCTAACCACCCGCGCCCGGACGGGTCGGGCGGCGACGGTTAGGCGGCGGTTTCGATCGTGGCGATGCCGGAGACGCCGGTCGACATCACACCGCGCGTCCCGCCCACCGCGGAACCGATCCCGTTGCCGAAAATGAACCCGCCGAGGCGCGCCGTGCGATACACGCGCGCGACCGCGTAGAACTGCGCGCGGTGCGTCGGGCTCGATCCGGCGTTGCCGAACTCGCTCAGCATGTGGTCGTTGAGGTATGGGCCGATGCCGGTGAACGTGATGCGCGCGGCAAGGACGTCGTCGCCGCGCACCAGGAAGAAATCGATCTTCCCTTGCTGCAGCGCCGGGTCGCCGGTCAGGGACGAGTCCGCGAGGGGGCCGCATGCACGCTGCGCGACGCCTTTGCGGAAGTCCGCGATCGAGATGCACCCGAACGAGTTCTGGGTGCGCGGCTCCTGGGACACGTCGACGGCGGGGAGCTGGGTTCCGGCGCGGGCGAGCTGCACTCCGGTGCACACCCACGCGGACGCGAACACCCCGTCGGCGCGCGACATCGCCGTCGCGCAACGGGATCCGGCCAAGACGAGGCTGTAGGAGTCGGCCGCCTTTCCCACCCCGGGCGCGACGAGGAGCAGTGCAAGGATCGCGGCCGTCAGCATGTTCCGCCGCATCGGAATACCTCCCTTGTCCGCTTTGCTCCGGGGCCCGCCCGACCCGGATGAACGAGCACTTCTCGCTTTGGTCGGCCCTATCCTCCCTCATCGCCGGACAAAAGGGAAGTCAATAACCCCAATCCGGGGCGAAACGGACCCGTACAAGCGCGCGTCTACAATTCTTCTGTGTCCGTAGCCGCGTTGCGCCGTCCCGAGCCGTCCTCCATCCCAGACCGGCCCGGCTGCTACCTGTTCAAGGACGAGCATGGGCGGGTCGTGTACGTGGGCAAGGCGCTCTCGCTGCGCAAGCGGCTCGCGAATTACTTCGCCGACCCGCGCTCGCTCCACGCCAGGACCGCGGCGATGATCGAGGCGGCGCGCGACGTGGAGTGGATCGTCACCGCGTCCGAGGTCGAGTCGCTCCACCTCGAATACAACCTCATCAAGCAACACCGCCCGCGGTTCAACGTCCGCTATCGCGACGACAAGAGCTACCCGTATCTCGCGATCACGTGGGCCGACGACGTTCCAAGAGCAACCGTGATGCGCGGCGCGAAGCGGAAGGGCACGCGCATGTTCGGCCCGTACGCGCACGCGTACGCGATTCGCGAGACGCTCGACCTGTTGCTGCGCACGTTTCCGATGCGCACGTGCACGCAAGGCGTCTTCGATCGCGCGCGCCGCATCAACCGGCCGTGCCTCATGTACGACATCGGCAAGTGCGCCGCGCCGTGCACGGGCGTGATCGGCGCCGACGAGCACCGGCGCATCGCCGACGAGCTCTGCTCGTTCGTGGGCGGCAAGACCGAGCCGGTCGTGAAGCGACTCGAAGCCGAGATGTTCGAGGCGGCCGAGCGGCAGGAGTTCGAACGTGCCGCGCGCTTGCGCGATCAGCTCACGAGCGTGCGCAAGGCGATCGAGAAGCACGTCGCCGTCACCGATCCCGGGGCGCACTTCGACGCCATCGAGATCGCGGAGGACGATCTCGAAGCCGCGGTGCAAGTGTTCTTCATCCGGCGCGGGCGCATCACCGGCCGCAAGGGCTTCGTCGTGGACAAGGTCGAGGAGCTCGACACGGCTCAGCTCCTCGCCACGTTCGTGCGCGACCTGTACATGAGCGAGGAAGACGTTCCCGGCGAGATCCTGGTGCCTGAGGCTCCGGCCGACGG
>JBIOWR010000073.1:0-7084 GCA_044868775.1 Actinomycetota bacterium | reverse complement strand
CGAGAATTTGCGGCTCGCCGAGCACCATGGAGTCGATGCCGCTCGCGACGCCGAAGAGGTGGCGCACCGCGTCCTCCTCGTACAGCATGTACAGCGCGCCGGAAAACTCCGCCGGATCGACGTGGTGCACGTCCGAGAGGAACTGCCGCACGACCCCGACACCCGCGTGGAACCCGGAGACGACGACGTACACCTCCACGCGATTACAGGTCGACAGGATCACCGCTTCGTGCACCGAGTCGAGCGCGCGCAGCTGATGCAACCCTTTGTCGAGGAGGTCGGCGTTGAACGACAGGCGCTCGAGGACGTCGAGCGATGCGCCCCGGTAGTTCACTCCTCCGACGAGAATCGGCATCAGGCGGCTCGCGTCACGGACGCGTGCTCTTCGAAGCGCTGGCGGTCAAACGCTTGCCTTTGCGCAGAGACTCCAATGCAGCTTTTCGCTGCTCGTAGAAGGACAGGATCTGTAGCTCGATCGACAGGTCGACCTTGCGGAGCGAGACGTCGTCGGGAACCGACAGCACCGCCGGCGCGAAGTTGAGGATGCTCTTCACGCCCGCCGACACCAACCGGTCGGCCGCTTCCTGCGCGGCGGCCGCGGGCGTCGCAACGATGCCGATCGACACTTGCCGTTCCTTCACGATGCGCTCCAGGTCTTCGAAGTCTTCGATCGCCAGGTCTCCGACCTTCTCGCCGACTTTACTCTCGTCCGCGTCGACCAGCGCCGCGACGCGGAAGCCGCGCGCGGAGAACCCGCGGTAGTTGGCGAGGGCGTGGCCGAGGTTTCCGACGCCCACGATGACGCAGTTCCAATCCTGGGTCAGGCCGAGCTCGCGGGAGATCTGGTAGATGAGGTACTCGATGTCGTAGCCGACGCCGCGCGTCCCGTACGACCCGAGGTAGGAGAGGTCCTTGCGGACCTTCGCGGAGTTCACGCCGGCGGCTTCGGCAAGGCCCTCGCTGGAGACGGTGTGCATGCCGCGGTCGGTCATCTCCACGAGGCTGCGGAGGTACAACGGGAGTCGTGCGACGGTGGCTTCGGGGATTGCGCGTTCTCTCACGGTCGCCTCTCGGTGAGAAAAAGGGTGCTCTGGAACCGGTCCAATCTTAGATGCTTGTGAGCACATTCTCAAACTATCCGGCCGCGAGCGGCGATGCTTTGTATGGGCCCTGAGCAGGGGATATACCCCCAAAAAGACGGGCAGGGCCCCTGGGGACAGGGGCCCTGAGGCACAGGGCGGAACCCTACCTAGCTTGGGGGCGGAAGGGACCGCCGCAACACCTTGCACTGCTGACCCTACAACGCCGCCGCGCAAGCCGGGGCAAAAGAGAAGTTAAGGAACCCCTAACCGTCCGCCGCGGTTGAGTCGGCGAGCGGCCAGCGCACCACGGCGAGGGTGCCTCCGCCGTCGCGGGGGCGCAGCGCGATCGTCGCTCCGGCGGCCTCGCACAGGCGGGCGCAGATCGTGAGCCCAAGACCCGACCCCTTCGTGAGGGTTCGGCGCGACCGGTAGAAGGGGTCGAACACGTCCTCGGCTTCCTCGGCCGAGATGCCGGCGCCGCGATCGGCCACCGTCACGAGCAAGTTGCCGTCCTCGCGCATCGCTTCGACGTCGACCGTGCCTCCCGACGACGAATACTTCAACGCGTTGTCCATCAAGTTGAAGATGACTTCCTCGAACGCACCGGGCGCGGCGCGCACGAGCGCGCTTGAATCGCACTCCCCGATCGACACCTCCACGCCGCCTTGCCGCGCGAGCGGGCGCAGCCGTCTCACTGCTTGCTCGATCGCGGCGCCCGCAGGGAGTGGCTCGGCGTGCGCGCCGGCTTCGGTAGCGCTCATCATCAGCAGCCCGGACGTGAGGAATGTGAGCCGGTCCACCTCTTGCGTCATCTCGTCGAGATACTCCGCCGCCGCGGCGTCGACACCGGGCGGAAGCATCGAGCGCAACTCTTCAATGCGAATCCTGATCGCCGTCAGCGGCGTGCGCAGCTGGTGCGACGCCGATGCGGCAAAGTCGCGCTCGCGCGCGACGGAGCGCTCGATGCGACGCGCCATCTCGTTGAGACGGGCACCCAGATTCGCAACCTCGTCGTTGCCGGGCACGCTGATCGGCTCGCCGAAGCGGCCGTCGGCGAAGCGCTCTGCGCCGGCCGCGACCACCTCGAGACGGCGAGCGATCTGACGCGACACCGCGACGGCGACGAGAATCGCGAAGAGCAGCGCAGCGGTTCCGATGATGCCGAGCGACGCCCACGTGCGGCTGTTCAGCTCGTCGACCGGCGACGACGACGCCGACACCCACACCGCACCGTCGACGCGCCCGCCGCGCGTGACGGGCGACGCGACGAGCACGCGCCGGCCGGCTTCCGTCTCCGCGCGGCGCGCCGACGTCTGGCCCGCGAGCGCAGCGCGCACCTCGGACGAGCGCGCGGGAAACGCAGGAAACGCACCGGGCTCGAGCACGAGCGTTTGCGGCTGTCCGGTGCGGTCGAGCAGCAACGCCTGCACGTCGGCTCCCGGCGGAAAGCGCCGCGCAAGCTCGCCGGCCGCCGCGGCGGGATCGCTCAACGCAGGCGCCGCGTTGCGCGCGCGGCGCTCCACTTGATCGGAGTATTGCCCGATGTTGTTGCGCACGAGCAGGAACCCGAGCGGCAGCAACGTACCGAGGATCAGCGCCGCCGACGTCGCGCCGAAGACGAGCACGAGGCGCCTGCGCAAGCCGCCACCCGAGCGCAGCGGCCGCGCACCGGCGACGTCCTCACGTTGCGAGACGGAACCCAACTCCCCGTACCGTCTCGATGTATTCCGGATGCGCCGCCTCGTCGCCGAGCTTCTTGCGCAGCCAGCTCATGTGCACGTCGAGCGTCTTCGAGCCTTCGTACAGCGGCAAGTTCCACACGCCGTGCACGAGATCGGCGCGCGACACCACCACGCCGGGATGCTCCATGAGCATGCGCAAGATCTCGAACTCTTTTTGCGACAGGCTCAGCTGCTTGCCTTCGCGAAAGACGCGATACGAGTCGAGCTCCAAGGAAAGATCCTTGAACGTGAGCGTTTGCTCGATCGCCTGCGTGGTTCCCTTCGCGCGGCGCGTGACCGCGCGGATGCGCGCCATCAGCTCGCCGAGCGAGTACGGCTTCGTCACGTAGTCGTCGGCGCCGATCTCCAGACCGACGATGCGATCGGACTCGTCGGCGCGCGCGGTGACCATGATGATCGGCACGCCGGAGAACGAGCGAATCTCTTTCGCGACCTCGCGCCCGTCCACGTCGGGCAGCATGAGATCGAGGAGGATGACGTCGGGCTTCCAGGAGTGCACGAGCTTCAGCGCCTGACCGCCGGTGTCGGCCACCGACACCATGTATCCCTCGCGTTCCAGCGCGTTGCGAAGCGGCTTCGCGATCGCGAACTCGTCCTCGACCACAAGCACGCGCACGACGCGTCAGCTCCGCAACAGGTCGGCGAGCGGGGTGGGCGTCTCGTTCAGGTTGCCCTCGAAGAGCACGCGCCCATCGCGCTCGATCACCGGCACGCGCTCGCCGTACCGTCGCACGAGGTCGGCGTCGGCGTCGACGTCGACTTCCGTCCACGTCACCAGCAAGCCACGCAGCGCCTCTTTGGCTTCGTCGCACAGAGGACAGCCCGCGCGCGTGAACAACGTCACCGGCTCGATGGTCACGCGGGTTCCTCCGCGCCGGACGGCGGCGTGGGCGCGGCGGCGTCCGCCTCGACGGGGCGTCGCGACGCCCAGATGAACCCCACGAACATGATGACCACGCCGAGCGCGAGCGTGATGCTGAACGGAGCGCCGCGACCCAGCCGCGCGATTGCGCTCCCGCCGACGGCGACCACCGTCGCGCCGCCCGCGATCAGCCAGTTGCCGCGCACGCGATCCGGATCGGGCTTGCGCCCGCGCGCACGGCGCGACGTCCACGCGGCGATGATCACGACGATGAGATACGCGGGAATGCTGTATGCGCTGCCGAGCTTGCCGACCGTCGAGCCCGGCTCCCATACGCACTTGCCGCGCGGTATGTCGTACACGGATTCGATCGGCACGACCGGGTTCGACGGGCAATCGACGTCCTTCACCGCGTGCTGGCGCACGAACGCGTCGCGATCCGTCTTGCCGGAGAACACGACGCCGAGCGCAAACAGCGTGGCGGCGGCGACCACCAAGACGAAGATCGCGGTCAGCACGCGGTTGCCGAGCAACGCGATGCTTCCGAGCGCGAGATACGGCACGTTGAGCACCGCGCCGAACAGCCAGTAGATGCGGTACAGCGACGGCTCCCAACCCTGCGCAACGCCGAGCGCGACCACGAGCGACGCCAGCGCGTACATCGACAGCGCGATGCCCCATGCGAGGTGCGCCAGCGAGGAACGCCGCGCCGCATAACGCCGCAACAGCAGCGCCGCGAACACGCCCGACGTCACCGCCGCGATGATGGGAAAGATGACCACGCCGGTACTTTAGCGACTCGCGCCGCGGACCGGCCGGACGTGCGTCAGGCGTCGACGGCGGCCGTGGAATCGCTGCGGAGCGCGCGTTTCAGGACCTTTCCGGTGACGTGGTGCGGCAGCTCCGGCACGAACTCCACCGTCTGCGGGCACTTGAACCGCGCGAGCGACTTGCGGCAGAACTCGATGATCTCTTCCTCGCTCGCCATGGTCCCGGGCCGCAGCACGCAGATCGCCTTCACCGCCTCGCCGGTGTACGGATGCGGCACGCCGATGACCGCGGCCTCGGCCACCTTCGGGTGGCGCGCGAGCACCTCTTCCACCTCGCGGGGGTACACGTTGAAGCCGCTCACGATCACCAGATCCTTGGAGCGATCGATCAAGAAGACGTAACCGTCGTCGTCCGCGTATCCGATGTCGCCGGTGCGGAACCAGCCGTCGCGGAACGCCTGCTCGGTCGCGCCCTGCTGGCGCCAGTACCCGCCGAACACGTTGGGGCCGCGCACCATCAGCTCTCCGGGATCGCCTTCCTCCACGTCGTCGCCGTGCTCGTCGACGATGCGCACCTCGACACCGGGCAAGGGGCGACCGATCGAGCCCGGCTTCGCAACCGGTCCCACGACGTTCGACGTCACGGCCGGAGCGGTCTCGGTGAGCCCGTAGCCCTCCCAGATCGTGATGCCGATGCGACGCTCGAACTCCTCGAGCACGGCCGCGGGCAACGGCGCGGCGCCCGACACGGCGAGGCGCACCTTCGACACGTCATAGGACTCGATGCCCGGCGTGTTGAGCCACGCGATGAACATCGGCGGCGCGCCGAACAACACGGTGACACCGTGCTTCTCGATCAGCTCCAGCGATTGCACCGGCTCGAATCGCTCGACGAGCACCGCCGTCGCACCGACGCGCAGCGTCAATCCGAGGATCACGTTCAGCGCGTAGATGTGAAACATCGGGAGCGCGAGATAGACCACGTCGTCTTCCGTCTCGGCGAGTCGCGTATCGACGATCTGATCGAGGTTCGCGAGGAGGTTGGCGTGCGACAGCATCGCGCCCTTGGGCACGCCGGTCGTGCCGCTCGTGTACGCGAGCACCGCGAGATCGCTGTCGTTCGTCGTCGTTTCGACCGGGCCGCGGCCCATGCCGACCATCTGCTCCCAAGTCATCGTTCCGACCGGGGCGCGCGAACCGACGACGACCACGTGCTCGAGCATCGGGAGCGTGTCGCGCAAGCCATCGATCGTGTGGACGAACGGCTCGGCCGCGATCACCGCGCGCGCGTCCGCGTCGGCGAGGATCGTTGCAATCTCCTCTCCGGTGAACATGGTGTTGAGCGGGACCATGACGGCGCCGGCGCGCACGATGCCGTAGAACGCAAACACGAAGTGCGGGACGTTGTGCACCAGAACGCCCACGCGATCGCCCGGCTTCACGCCGAGCGCCGCGAGCCCGGCGGCCGCGCGGTCGACCTCGCGATCCAACTCGGAGTACTTGAGCGGCTGTCCCTGGAACAGCAACGCCGCTTTCTCCGGCGTCCTGCCCGCCGACTCCCGAATCAGATCAGCAAGGTTCGTCATGTCTTCATCCCAAGAACGCGCCGCGCTCCGCGAGGATGCGTTTCACCTCGCCGACGTCCACGGCTCGCACCGTAAGTCCCTTCTGCACCGCCAGCGCGGCGGCGACGCCTGCCGCTTCGCCCTGCGCCATGCTCGGAGCTATCACGCGCGTCGACGCGAGGGCTTCGTGCGTGGCCGAGATGCACCGGCCGGCCACGAGCAGGTTATCCGCGTCGGCCGCGAGCAGCGAACGGTAGGGCACCTGGTAGTAGGCGCCGGGATCGAGCCACCGGTACTCGGTGGTCTTGCCGGCGACGTGGAATTCCTGCGGCCAGGCGCCGCACGCGATCGCGTCGTCGAAGCGCGCGGCGCCCATCACGTCCTCGCCGGTCAGGACGTAGTCGCCGGTGACGCGTCGGGTCTCGCGCACGCCGAGCTGCGTGGGCGTGTCGGCGAGGAACGCGTTCGCGAACCCCGGCATGTTCGCCACGAGAAAGGCGCCCGCTCGCTCGGCTTCCTCGCGACCGCTGAACTCCGCGGCGGTGGCCTCGAACGGGTCGGTCATGTCGGGAGCGTGGCGGTCGTCGCCGACGCCGATACGCGTCATCGCTCCGATCGCCTCGCCCTGTCGCATGGTGGGCAGCACCGCGCCGCCGCTGCGCGACAGGTTCCAGCGTGGCTCTTGCCCCACCCCGGCGAGCAGCTCGTTCAGATGGTCGAGCCCGGCTGTGTATGCGGCTTGCACGTCCACGTTCTGCATGAGGAATTGCATGGAGGGGAACTGCCGCTGCCCCGGGCCCCCTGTCTCGGTCGCGCAACCGGCGTGGTAGGCCACATCCGCATCCCCGCTCGCATCCACGAACACCGAGCCGGTGATCGCAAGCGGTCCGCGCTTCGATCCCACGATCACCGCGTCGATCGTGCGGTTCGTGCGCACGACGTCGGTGACCGTGCTGTGCAGCAGCGTGGTGAGGTTCGGCTCGCTCAGCACGGTGCGATCGGCGAGGCGCTTGTAACCCCACGGCACGTACAGCAACACCGCGCTCTCCTTGAACGGCACCGG
>JBIOWR010000072.1:0-12289 GCA_044868775.1 Actinomycetota bacterium | reverse complement strand
AACCATATCCTCACCACTTCTTCTGATACCGGTTGCGGACGAAAATCGCGATGGAGTTCAGCGCGAGCAGGATCGCCAGCAAGACGATGATGCCGGCGCCTGCCGCCTGCACCCGGAAGCCCTCTTGCGGGCGCCCTGCCCAGTTGAAGATCTGGATCGGCAGCGCGGTGAAGCGGTCCAAGGGGTCGTTGGGCACGAAGGTGAGGAAGGTGAGCGCCCCCATCGTAATGAGCGGCGCCGCCTCGCCCAGCGCGCGCGAGATCGCGAGGATGACGCCGGTCATGAACCCCGGCAGCGCAGCCGGCACCACCTGACGCGACACCGCTTGCCACTGCGTGGCGCCCAGCGCGAGCGCCGCTTCGCGAATCGACGGCGGCACGGAACGCAACGCTTCGCGCCCGGCGATCACGATTACCGGCAACACGAGCAGCCCGAGCGTCAGGCCGCCGGCGAGCACCGACCGGCCGAGCACGAAAAAGCGCACGAACACCGCCAGCCCGAGCAGCCCGTAGATGACCGAAGGCACCCCGGCGAGGTTCGCGATGTTCACCTCGACGAATCGTGCGACGCGACCGCGCTTCGCGAACTCTTCCAAATAGATGGCGGCGCCCATGCCGACCGGGACCGAGAACAGGGTGCACACGCTGATCACCCACAAGCTCCCGTACAGCGCCGGCTTCACGCCCGCGCGTTGTGCGAACCGCGACGGCAGCGAGTTGAGGAATTGCCACGACAAGCGGGGCGCGCCGCTGCGCAGCACGTCGACCAGCAGCGTCACGAGCGCCGCGACGCCGATCAGCAACGCGAGGAGCATGAAAGCGAGGAACAACCGTTCCTTGGCGATGCGCGCGCGCCGTTCCGCGCCTCCGCGTAGCGTTTCGCTCACCGCGGCCATGTTCAGTCGTACTCCTGTCGGAAGCGGCGCACGATCCGAATGCTGACCGCGTTGAGCGCGAGCGTCATGAGGAACAGCATCGTTCCCAGCGCGAAGATCGCGCGATAGCTGATGCTTCCCGCCGGCGTATCGCCGAGCGAGATCTGCACGATCGACGCGGTGATCGTCTGGATGCCTTCGAGCGGGTTCCCGGTGAGGCGCGGCTCGTTGCCGCCCGCGAGCGACACGATCATCGTCTCGCCGACCGCGCGCGACAGCCCGAGGATGACCGACGCGACGACGCCGGAGAACGCGGCCGGCAGAACCACGCGCAGCGCGACGACGCGCTTCGGCGCGCCCATCCCGAACCCTGCTTCACGCAGCGAGAGCGGCACCGCGCGCATCGCGTCCTCGGACAGCGACGCGATCGTCGGCACGATCATCAAGCCGACGACGAGTCCGGCAGAGAGCGCGTTGAACGGCTCGATGCCCGGGAAGATCTTCTTCAAGAACGTTTGCGTGACGAAGTTCAGCGCGAAATATCCGAGGACGACGGTGGGAATGCCGGCGAGGATCTCCAGGAACGGCTTCAGCACGTTGCGCACGCGCTCGGCCGCGTACTCGCTGAGATAGATCGCGATCGCAAGCCCGATCGGGATCGCGAACACGATGCCGATCGCCGACACGAGCAGCGTGCCGTTCAGCAGCGGCAGGAACCCGAACGTGGCGCGGCGACCGAACGTCGGCGCCCATTCCGTGCCGGTGATGAACTCGCCGATCGGCACGTCGCGGAAGAACCCGATGGTCTCGCCGGCCAGCGTGAGGATGATGCCGATCGTGGTGAAGACGGTGATCCCCGCGCACAGGCGGAGGATCACGCCGATGACCGTCTCGGTCGGCCGGCGACGCCCCCGCAAGGAAGGTGCGAGGGCATCGCCCGGTCGGTGTGGGGCTGACACGCGGCGGATTCTACGCCGCAAGAGCGTCGAAGTCGGATTTCTCCTGAGCGAGCTGTTGATCGGACAGCGGCGTGTATCCGACCTCGGAGATGATGTCGTTGACGGTCTCCAGGTAGAAGTCCACGAACGCCTTCACTTCGGGCTTGGTGATCGCGGACTTCTTCACGTAGATGAACAGCGGGCGCGACAGCGGCTTGTACGTGTTCGACCTCACCGTCTCGTCGCTCGGTGTGATGCAACCCGAGCCGCTGTCCACCGCCACGAGGTTGAGCTTGTCCTTGTTCTCGGTGTAGTACGCGAACCCGAAGTAGCCGAGCGCGCCCTTCGCGCCGGCGACGCCGGTCACGAGCGTGTTGTCGTTCTCGGAGCCGGTGTAGTCGGTGCGGCTGGCGCCTTCCTCACCGTTGATCTCGTCGGTGAAGTAGTCGAACGTTCCCGAGTCGGCGCCGGGACCGAACAGCCTCATCGGCTCGCTGGGGAAATCCGCGCGAAGGTGCTTCCAGTTGGTCACCTTGGACTTCGGCTCCCAGACCTTCCTGAGCTCGGCGGTCGTCAGGCACTTCGTCCAGGTGTTCCCCTTGTTGACGACCACGGCGAGGCCGTCGTTGGCGACCGTCAGCTCGACGTACTCGATCTGCTTCGCGGCGCACGCTTGTTTCTCCGAGTCCTTGATCGGGCGCGACGCGTCGCTGATGTCGGTCTCGTTGTTGCAGAACTTCTTGAAGCCGCCTCCGGTGCCGGAGCTTCCGACCACGACCTCCACGCCGCTGTTCGCCTTCTTGAACTCTTCGCCGATCGCTTCGGTGATCGGGAACACGGTGGACGAACCGTCGGCGGTGATCGTGCCGGTCAAGTTCGAGTCTCCGCCTTCCGTGCCTCCGCACGCGGCCGCCGCGAGCGCAAGCACGATCGTGAAGCCGGCGATTCTGAGCTTCGTCACGTCGCTTTCCCCCTCTTGTCGGATGACGTACGAGCATCAAACCTCGGGCCGGTGAAGCTCCGTCGGCCGTCCGGCAAACCGTGCGTGAACTCTGGGTGAATCTTCGCCCCTTCCATGCCTTTTAGAACGGTTGGAGCTCAATTCATCTCTTGTTCACGATGCCGTTGGAACCCGTACAAATCGGGCCGATACCTTCGGCGGCGAGGGGTAGGGGACCCCATTCCGACTGGAGGGATCAGCTCATGCGAATCAGACGCATCCTCGTCGCGGTCTTGGCGGGCGCGACCGCGCTGTCCATGACCGCGTCGTCGCGGGCCGCGCAACCGCAGCCGGCGTCGGCCCTGCTCACCAACTGGTGCGCCGGGTCGAACACGGCGACGCTCGCCGGCCAAGGCGCGTCGTTCCAGAAGCGGGCACAGCTCGACGCGTTCATTCCGGCGTGGAACGCGCAGTGCGCCACCGCAGTGGGCAAGGTCACGTACACGTCGAGCGGCTCGGGCAAGGGCAAGTCGGCCGCGTGCCGCCGCCCGGCAACCGACCAGTTCGGCGCGACCGACGACGCGCTCACCATCGTGGAATGGCTCCAGTACTCGGCCGACGCGGGCGCGGCGCAAGCCTCCGGCGCACCGGCGTGCCCCGGCCACGTGCCGCCGCAACCGTCGCCGATCCATCACTTCCCGACCGCGGTGGGCGGCGTGACCGCCGTGTACAACCTCCGCTCGTGCGGGATCGGCACCAACCAGCTCAACCTCAGCGCGCTCGCGCTCGGCGGCATCTTCTCCGGCACGGTAACGAGCTGGGGCGACCAGCTGATCACGGTGGACAACGGCCACCTGTCGGCGTCGCAACGTAGCTGCATGAACGGCAAGACGATCCGTCCCACGGTGCGCCTCGACGGCTCCGGCACCACGTGGATATGGAAGGCGTACCTGTCGAAGCGCAACCCGCAGTTCGCTCCGTTCAAGGACCCGGCGCTCAACCAGCAGTGGCCGGCCGACACGGTGAAGAGCCCGAGTTACCTGACGCGGTGCGACAAGAACGAAGGCGTCGCGCTGTGCGTGTTCAACACCGACGCGGCGGTCGGTTATGTCGAGTATGCGGCGGCGCTCTTCCAAGGCAACGACATCGCGAAGATCGACAACCCGGCGCACCAGTTCGTCGCGCCGAGCATCGCGGGCTTCGAAGCCGCCGGTCTCGAAGCGGTGCCGCTCACGCCGCCGAGCACGATGTCGCCGGGCTGGGACGCCGTCGACATCACCGACAGCCCGAACGGCTACCCCGCGAGCGGACTCACGTACATGCTCGTGTACAACAACCTGCAATCGGCGTTCGGTTCGGCGATGTCTGCGAACCAGGCGCAGCGTCTCGTGGATTACCTCGGCGTGATCCTCGACCCGCGGCCCGGGTTCGGGCAGGCGCGATTGAACGCCGCCAACTACGGCAAGCTGCCGGAGCCGATTCGCCAGCTCGCCGCGGTGGGCCTGACGACGGTCTGCTACTGCTGACCCGTTCATTGGGCTTGATGGGGAGGACGACCGGAGGGACCGCACGCCTTCGGTCGATCCTCCTCGTCGCAACGTCATCGCTTCTGGTTTTCGCGTCCGTCTTTGCGTCCGTCTTTGCGTCGGTCGCCCAGGGCGCCCTCGACGATTCGCGTCTCATCGCCGACCGCGTCGGTCGCGCGCCCGGCGTCGTGCACCGCGGGCCCGTCTTGCAACCGGTGAACACGCCCGCGCGCATCGCGCGTTTGGCGATCGTTCCGGGGAGCAAAGCACGCGAGGCGTGGGGCATCGCGTTCACCGACGCGCCGCTCGCCGGTCACGAAAAGTATGCGTCCGAAGGCGCGACGGTGTTCACGCGGTACCGGCGCGACACCGGATGGCAAGTGTTCGGCCCGCCGATCGACCGCTTCGGCAACCCGGCGCCGAACGTGCAGCTGTCCTCGCTCGCGTTCGTACCGAACGGCGACGGATACGCGGTGGGCTTCGGCGGAGCGATCTATCGCTATCGCCGCGGCGACACCGCATGGCGCGAGCACCCGGACTCGCAGCTCACGGCGAACGTGCTGTACGACGTCGCGCTCGGCGCCGACGCGCAGGGCGTGTACGGCTACGCGGTCGGGCAGAACCTCACGTTCCTGCGCTTCGGCGCGGACGGCCGCTGGACCGTGGAGCAAGCCGGAGGCTCCGTCAACCAATCCAGCGCACTCGTGCCGGAGATCGGATCGATCGCGGTCGCGTCGCGCGAGCTCGCGTATGCGGTGAGTTATCTCACCTCGCAACAACTGTGGTTCTTCGTGCGGGAGAGCGGCGCGTGGCAGCGGAAGCTGACCGGAGACTTGATCTTCGATTCGCCTCCTGCTCCCGTGGCGGGTGACGACGGGCAAACGGTGAACCGCTACGCGACCGGGTCCGGCGTGGCCGGCGACGCGCGCGGCGCGTGGATCACCGGGGAGATGCAACCGTTCAACCCGACGGCGCCGAGCGGCGACGATCCCACGCGTCCGTTCGCGTTGCGCTACGACGCGCGCGCGGGGACGTTCACGTCGTACTGCCCGCGCATCTACCGCATCGACACCGGCGGCGTGACGTCGCAACACGACGTGTGCGACGAGCCCTTCCCCATCGCGACGCGCAACCTTCCGTTCGTGCAGATCGCCGGGGATCGCGTGTTCGCCGGTGGTTTCGGACTGTTCGAGTTCCACGGAGGAAGGTGGACGCGCGAGCCCGACTCCATCGGGTACGTCGTCGACGGGAGCTTCGCGTCGGCAACCGAAGGTTGGGTCGCGACGTCGGGCGACGCGTTCGCGGGAGGAGGGGGCATCGCGCTCACCACGGCGATGACGGTCGGGCATTGGACGCAGCGTCCGGAGCAGCCGTACGTGCGCCGGTGGCCCGTGGCCGTCGAGGCGCCGCTCGAAGCGATTGCGCTCGAGCCGCGCGACTCGTCGCGCGGCGCCGCCTTTGCCGTCGGACAGGACGGCGCCATCGCCCGCCTGGTGCGCGGCGTCGGGTGGGAGCCGGTCGCGTCTCCGGTGAGCGCCGCGTTGCACGCCGTTGCGTGGAGCGCGCCCGGCGAGGCGTGGGCGGTCGGCGGCCGCGGCACGATTCTGCGCTGGGACGGCACGCGATGGAGCGAGCATCGGTCGTCCGGGAAGCTCACGAGCTTGTCGCTGTACGGCGTCGCCTTCCGCGCGCCCGACGACGGCGTGGCCGTCGGCCAGCTCGGCACGATCTTGCGCTGGAACGGCGCCGCGTGGCGCATCGATCGCGCGTCGCGCTCGCTCGCGAAGGACCGCGACCTCACCGCGGTGGTCGCGGCCGGGCGCCAGCTCGTCGCCGTCGGCATGAAGCGCACGATGCTCATCGATGAGCGTGGAGCGTTCCGCCTCTCCGACGACCTCGACGGCGTGCTGCCGGGCCGCCCGCAAGCGCTGCTCGCCGCCGCCGGGCTGCCGGACGGAACCGTCGTCGCGGGAGGCGCCGGCTCCATCGTCGTCCAGCGCGACGGCTACGGGCGTTTCCGCGTCAGCCCCCGCCCGCCGTTGAACGGGACGGTCACCGCTGTTGCGGCCGCGCGCGAAGCGCGCGGCCGCCTCCGCGTGCTCGCATCCGTCGCCACCGGCGGCAACAAGGTCCGGCATTTCTCCGACAACCTCGCCGACGCCACCGGGTGGCTGCTGTTCGGCGACGAGCGCGGCTGGCGCGACGCGAGCCTGGACCACGCGCGCGCCGTCTCGCCCGCGTCCGACGCCGGCGCGCTGCGCGATCCCGCGTACGCCGTCGCGCTCGACCCCGGCGGAGCGACCGGCTGGGCGGTGGGCGGTTATCCCAAGGATGTCACCGACTCCGACGGCCACAGCCGCTCGACCTCAACGGCGTCGATCTGGCGCTTCGACCGCGACGCCTCGCCGTCCGCGTCGCCTGCCGAGGACGCCGCGCGGTTGCGCATCCCGGACCGTGGCGTGTCCTTCGCTTTCCTCGCCAACTCCGCGTGCTCCGACGGCTTGTGCGGCGAGTCGCTCGGCAACGGCGCTCGCGGCGAGACGGTGCTGTCGCACGCGCTCGCCGACGTCGCGCGCGCGGCGCCGTTCGGCGTGCGCTTCGCGGCGTTCGGGGGAGACGTGCGGCGCAACGGCATCCTCGAAGAGCTCCAGCAAGTGCGCCCCGCGTTGCGCGACGCCGGACCGCCCGTCCCGGTGTGGGCCGCGCTCGGCGATCGCGATCTGTTCGCAGGTCTCGCGTCGAACGTGCACCAAGGCGGGTTGCTGCCGTCGAACGGTCACTACCTCCAAGCGTTCGCAGACATGCCGCAGCCGTGGGGAACGACGAAGCCCGTCCCCGGCTTCCGTTCGGTCGGGCCGCCGAACGACAGCGGCAAGGCGCGCACGTATTACGCGTTCGACTACGCGCCGCTCGGCGAGCCGTTGCTGCGCGTCGCCTTCCTCGACACGTCGCAAGTTCCGCTCGCGCAATCGGAAGGCTTCCAGAACCCCGCCGGTAATCAAGTCACGTGGCTGCAAGGCGTTTTCGAGGAAGCGCGAACGCGCGGCATCCCGACCGTGCTCGTCATGCACCAAGCCGACGTCGCGCCGCTGAGCGCCGCGCCGGAAGCGCCGACGATCTCCGCGATTCTCTCCCGCACGCAAACCGTCATCGCGCTCGCCGGCCACGACGGCACGAATCGCATGGCGTTCACACCGGGAGAAGGGCTGCCCGGGGCCGTGCCGGTGGGTTTGTTCGGCGGAGGCGGCGCGAAGCTCGGCGACGGGTGGCGGCCGGAGAGCGGCGCGTACCACTCGTGGCAGCTCGTCTCCGTCGTGCCGCGCGCCGGCGGCGGCCACGAAGCCGTCGTGCGCAGCATCCCGATCGCGGAGTCGGCCGCGCTGCACGCGCTCGACGGGCGCGCGTCGGGCGCCGGCGGAACGTTGCGCTTCCGCGCGCTGCTCCGCGCACCGGACGTGGGTGGCGCGAACGGCTCCGGCCCCAACGCCGATCCCGCGGAGGGACGCGCGACGTACGTGCGGCTGCCGTTCCCCCGACGTTGCGGCGCGCTCGAGAACGCCGACCGCGCGGGGTGCGTCCCGGCCGGCGTCGTCGAGCCGGAGTATCGCTTCACGACCGAGAACCCACGCGTCGCCGCGTTCGTGCGCGAAGACCCCGCCGCACCCGGGCGGCCGTACCGCGACGCCGACGGCAACCTCGTCGCCGACGAGCGCGCCGGCTTGCTGTGCACGTTCACCGCCGGCTCGACGTTCGTTCGCGTGGAGTCGGGGTTGCGCGCCGCGCGCGTGCCGGTTCGCGTGACCGGCGGCAAGGGCCCGTGCATTCCCGGAACGGTCGTGGAGCCCTCCGAAGCAAGGCCGTTTGTCGCCGCGCGCCCACAAACGCAGCCGAACGACGAGCGTGCTGCTCCCTCGAAGCCCAAGGCGCCGCAAGCGCCGGCCGTCGCCGCCGTGCCGGTCCCGCCGATCAACCCGGTGCCCGCGCCCCCCGGTGCACCCGGCGTGGGTCGCAAGGAAGAGCACGAGGCATCCACCGAAGAGCAAGGCCACGGACAAGGAGGAACGCACGCGTCGACCGCGCTCGAACGCAGCGGGTTCGACCCCATCGCTCACCGTTGGTGGGTGCTCGCCCTCGTCGGCGTCGCCGGCTTCGCCGGCGCCGCCGCCGCATCCCTTCGCGCGCGCCGCAACCACGCGCCCGCGCCCGCCCGCGCGTACGCGCATCGAGACCCATGACGACCGGAAGGAGCGACACGAACGTGAAGGGACGCATCCTCGCACTCACCAAGAAGCTGCCGCGCGTCAAGCTCAAGGCGCTGCTCGGCCCCGGCTTGCTCGGGCTGGCCGTCGTCCTCGTCGTCACCTGGTTCTCCAACCTCGACGCGCTGCGCCCCGTGCGCACCGGCGAGGAGATCACGCTTTCGCGCGTGAACGAGATGGCGCGAGCAAAGACCGTCGGCAAGGCGCGCTTTCTCGACGAGGACGCGACCGTGCTCATTCAGCCCACGGACGCGACGACGTTCACGTCGTATACGCGCTATCCGAAGTCCGACGGCGCCACCGCCGACCTCATCGATCGCCTCGACGCAGCCGGCGCCGACGTCGCCATCGATCCACAAGACGGCAAGGCAACGAAACGCTTCACCGTGCAGTTCCTCATGCCGCTGCTGATCCTCGCGTCGATCTTCAGCTTCTTCTTCTTGCTCATCACCGGGCAGTCCGGCGGCGCGAGCGAGTTCTTCGCCTTCTCGAAGTCGCTCGCGAAGATGACGCGGCGCAAGAAAGGCAAGGGCGAGATCACCTTCGCCGACGTCGCCGCCGTCGACGAAGCGATCATCGAGTTGCGCGAGGCCGTCGACTACCTCACCGATCCCACCAAGTTCGAGGCGATGGGCGCCAAGGCGCCGAAAGGCATCTTGCTCGTGGGCCCGCCCGGCACGGGCAAGACGCTTCTCGCGAAAGCGACTGCGGGAGAAGCCAACGTGCCGTTCTTCTCCATGGCCGGCTCGGAGTTCGTGGAAGCGCTCGTCGGCGTGGGCGCCGCGCGCGTTCGCGACCTCTTCCGCATGGCGCGGCAAAGCGCGCCGTGCCTCGTGTTCATCGACGAGCTCGACGCGGCCGGCCGCCAGCGCGGCGCCGGCGTCGGACAAGGCAACGACGAGCGCGAGCAGACGCTGAACCAGATGCTCGCGGAGATGGACGGCTTCGACGTCGCGAGCGGCATCGTCGTGATGGCGCGACCAACCGGCCCGACATCCTCGACCCCGCGCTGCTGCGTCCCGGGCGCTTCGACCGCCAGGTCGTCATCGACGCGCCCGACGTAGACGGCCGTCACGCGATCCTCGGCATCCATGCGCGCAGCCGCCCGATCGCGCCCGACGCCGACTTGCTCGCGATCGCGAAGCAAACGCCCGGATTCACCGGCGCCGAGCTCGCGAACATCATGAACGAAGCCGCGCTGCTCGCCGTGCGCCGCGACCACGCCGGCATCATGAGCGACGACCTCGACGAAGCCGTCGAGCGCACGCTCGCGGGCCCCGCGCGCAAAGGCCACTTGCTCACAGCGCAGGAAAAGCTCCTCGTCGCGTATCACGAAGCCGGGCACGCGATCGCCGCGCGCGCCGTCGGCCACCACGCCGGGATCATGAAGCTGTCGATCGTGGCGCGCGGCCGTCAGCTCGGTCACGCCACCGCGTACCAGCAGGCCGACAAGCTCATCGTGTTGCGCAGCGAATGCGAAGCGGAGCTGACCGCGATCATGGGCGGGCTCGCCGCGGAGAGCCTCGTGTTCGGCGAGATCTCCACCGGCAACACCGGCGACCTCGAAAAGGCCACGGAGCTCGCGCGCAAGATGGTCGCGACGTGGGGCATGACGCACGAAGTCGGCCGCGTCACCATCCAAAAGGCCGGTGCGCAATACCTCGGCCGCGACGCCGCGTCGCTGCTGCACGTGTCGCAAGACGTGCTCACGTCGGTCGACGGAGAGATACGCACGTTCATCGAGGAGGCCGAGCGACGCGCGGAGAAGATCCTGCGCGCGAACCGCGTGCTCGTGGATCACATCGTGGAGATGCTCGTCGAGCGCGAGACGCTGTCGGGCGACGACGTCGAGCCGATGCTGTCGCTCGTGAAGCCGCTCGCGATCGGCGAGCAACGCGCGCGCGCATCGCGCAACGGCTCGTCGCATAAAGGAAAGAGGAGCGTGACGATCTAAGGCTGGAACTTGTAGCCGAGCCCGCGAACGGTGACGAGGTGCTCGGGCCGGCGCGGGTCGGCTTCGATCTTGCGGCGAAGCCGGCGAACGTGCACGTCGAGCGTCCGCGTGTCGCCCACGTAGTCGGATCCCCACACGTCGGCGATCAAGGCGTCTCGCGTGCACAGCCGGCCGGCCCTGCGCGTGAGGATCTCGAGCAGCACGAACTCTTTGGGAGGCAGCGGTACGAGACGCCCGTGGATGCGCGCCTCGTGGCGCTCGGTGTCCAGCTCGACGTGCGCCGCGCGTACCACGTGCCGGTCGGGCGCGGGGCCGGCGCCTTCCATGCGTCGCAACACCGTGCGCACACGCGCGATCAGCTCGCGCATGCCCACGGGCTTCGTCACGTAGTCGTCGGCGCCCAGCTCCAGCGCCACGACCTTGTCCGTCTCGGAATCCTTTGCGCTCACCATGATGATCGGCGTGGCGCCGTCCGAACGGATCGATCGAAAGACCTCAAGCCCAGACAGCCCCGGGAGCATGAGGTCCAGCAGCACCAGGTCCGGCTTCTCCATGCGAAAGCGTTCGACGCCGGCGCGCCCGTCGTTGGCGACGGAGCACGCGAAACCTTCGCGTTCGAACGCATACTTGATCGCGTCGGCGAGCGCGGGCTCATCCTCGATGACGAGGACCCGGGTCATGCGCTCAGTCTGGTGGAAGCGTTCGCGGTCGCGCGCCGCCTATGGTGGAATGATGGTGAATTCTTGGTGAACTCCTCCGAACGCACGCCTCCGACCCGCCGCGTCGTCGTGATCGAAGACGATCCGACGATGGGGGAGATGGTCGCCTACAACCTCCGCCGTCAAGGCTACGAGGCGGTGCTCGAGTCCGACGGCGCGGCCGGGTTGCGCCGTGCCGAGGAGCCGGGCACCGCGCTCGTCGTGCTCGACCTCATGCTGCCGGGCCTCGACGGGCTGCAAATCGCGGAGCAGCTGCGGCGAACCGATCCGTACCTTCCGATCCTCATCCTCACCGCGCGCGGCGAAGAAGAGGTGAAGCTGCGCGGGTTCGCGTCGGGCGCGGACGACTTCCTCACGAAGCCGTTCTCGATGGAGGAGCTCGTCGCGCGCGTGAAGGCGTTGCTGCGGCGCACGGTGCTCGGCCCCACGCCGGCGGAGTCGCCGCCGCCGACCATCACCTTTGGAGACCTGCGTCTCGAGGTGCGCGACATGCGGTGCTGGGTGCGCGACGAGGAAGTGGAGCTTCGCCCGAAGGAATTCTCGTTGCTCGCCACGATCGCCGGCGAGCCTGGGCGTCTGTTCTCGCGCGGCGAGCTCGCGCACATGGTGTGGGGCTACTCAACGCTCGCGAACACGCGCACGATCGACACGCACGTGAAGAACGTGCGACGCAAGGTCGAAGGCTCGTCCGCGTTCCGCTACATCGAGACGATCCGTGGACTCGGCTACCGGTTCCGCGTCGTGCCGAAGGACGCGTCGTGAAGCGGCGCATCGTCGGCGTGCTGGTGCTCGTCGCCTTCGTGGAGGCAGCGGTCGCGCTCGCGCTTCCATGGCGCGCCGCGATCGCCGTCGCCCTTTCCGTCGGCGCTTTCGTGGCCGCGCTCGCCGGGATGCTTCTCGCGCGCTCGTTGCGCGGCGAGATGCTCGCGCTTGCCGAAGCGACGAACCGCTTGCGCGACGGGGAATCACCCGTGCCCGCGCTGCGCTCATCCGAAGCAGCGGCGTTGTCGCGCGCGGTCGTGGAGCTCGCCGAATCGTTGGCGGCGCGCGCCGAAGGCGCGCGCCGCGACGCCGCGGTG
>JBIOWR010000071.1:0-6792 GCA_044868775.1 Actinomycetota bacterium | reverse complement strand
TGATCGACCTGGATTCGGTTACGGAGCTTGCGAGCGGGGACTGATCGTCGCGCAAGTGAGAGAGCGGTGAGAGCAAACGAGGCCACTACGAGTGGCCTCGTTTGCTATCGAACGCCAACCGTGGCCTCGGTTGCTCTCACCGCGCGACACCACAGATATGCTTGCCGTCGTGCGCATCGCCGAGGTGGCACCGCCGTGGTTTCGCGTTCCGCCTGAGGGCTACGGGGGCATCGAATGGGTGGTCTCCCTCGCTGCAGACGGGCTCGTCGAGCGCGGGCACGACGTCACCCTCTTCGCTCCCGGGGGCAGCACGACGAAAGCCAAGCTCGTCAGCCCTTTCGAGCAAGAGGTCGGCGGCGCGCACATAGGTAGCGTGTGGCACGACGTCGTGCACGCAACGGCGGCCTATCTGCACGCACGTGAGTTCGACGTCGTTCACGATCACTCCGGCATGATCGGTCCCGCGATCGGCGCGCAGTGCGGCGTGCCGGTCGTGCACACGCTCCACGGACCGTTCACCGAACGCGCCAAGCACCTGTATCGCCTGCTTTCCGGCCGCATCTGGTACGTCGCGATCAGCGAGGCGCAGCGCGCGTTCTGCCCCGACCTTTCCTACGCCGGCACGGTGCACAACGGCATCGACCTGTCGCTGTATCCGTTCCGTGAGGAGAAGGAAGACTTCCTTCTCTTCCTCGGGCGCGTCAACAAAGAGAAAGGCCCGGAGCTTGCGGTGGAGGCCGCCAAGCGCACGGGGCGCAAGCTGAAGATGGCCGTGAAGATGTCGGAGGATCACGAGCAGGAATACTGGAAGACGAAAGTGGAGCCGTTGCTGACCGGCGACGAGGAGATCATCGGCGAGATCACCGTCGACGAGAAAGCCGACCTGCTCGCCCGCGCGAGCGCGGTGCTGTTCCCGATTCAGTGGCCGGAGCCATTCGGTCTCGTGATGGCGGAGGCGAACGCGTGCGGCACTCCCGTCGTCACGTTCGCGAACGGCGCGGCGCCGGAAGTGATCGCCGACGGCGAGACCGGCTTCCTCGTGCACGACATGGACGAGTTCTGCGCGCGCATCGAGCGCGTCGGTGAGATATCGCCGGCCGCGTGCAGGCTGCGCGTGCAACAGGAGTTCTCCGCGGAGAAGATGGTGGAGAAGTACGAGCGCGTGTTCGAAAACGTGACCGGCTGAAAAAGATCAGTACGTGCAGATCTCCATCCAGTTGCCGTCCGGATCGGTGAACCCGAACCACATCGTGCCGCCTTCTTCGTCTCCCTCGATCTCTCCAGCCTGGACCCCGCGTCCTTGCAGCAATCGATGCGCGGTGCCGATGTCGTCGGTGAAGAAGATCGGATAGGAACCCGCTTTCGGCGGCGGCGGCGCGCCGATATCGGGCGTGCGCTCCCACAACGTGAGCGTCGTCTCCGAGCCGCACTCCATGACGACGATCTTCTGCTCTTCGTCCCAGAAGTTCGGGCGCAGGTCGAGCTTCTCCTCGTACCACGCTTGCGCGGAGTCGAGGTTCGCGACGCGCACGATGACGGTGTCGACCTTGCTGAAGATCATGCGTAAGCACCTCCTGTGGTGTGCCCCGAAGCTGCCGGAAACGGCGCCGCCGGGACGAGATCGAGCACGCACGCCTCCGGCCGGCACGCGAATCGTGCGGGAGCGTACATCGACGTGCCGAGTCCCGCCGACACGTGCACCCACGAACGCCCGGCGCGGTGCAACCCGCGCGCCATCGACCGGGGCAATCCCTCGGTGTTGGTGACGATCGCGCCGAACCCCGGGATGCGGAGCTGGCCGCCGTGCGTGTGCCCGGCCAGGATCAGGTCGTAGCCGAGGCGTTCCAGCGCGCGTGCCGGCGCGGGTGAGTGCGCGATCGCGAGGCGAAAGCCGGGCTTCGTGCGCGGTGTTGCGATCGACAGGTCGGCGCGGCCGATGTGCGGGTCGTCGAGTCCCGCGACGTCGACGCCGCCGGTCTCCAGCGCGCGGTTCGCGACCAGCTCCCAGCCCTGCGATTGCAAACCGGAGACGAGATCGGGCCACGGGTTGCGGCGGCTCGGAGCGACGTGCGAGTGCGACGACGGGCCGCGCAAGTAGCGCGCGGGGTTCTTGAACACCGGCGCGTAGTAATCGTTCGAACCGAGCACGAACAAGCTTGCGATGCGTCCGCGCAACGGCTCGAGCGCGTGCAGCGTCGCGCGCACGGCGTCGTCGGTGCCGTCGCCGAGGAAGTCTCCGGTGCCGACGACGATGTCGGGTTGCGTGCGCGCGAGCGCGCGCAGGAAGGCGATCTTCTTGTGCTGCGCGGCGCGCAAGTGCAAGTCGGAGATGTGCAGGACGCGCAACGGCTGCGATCCGGCGGGAAGGCACTGCACGCGGTGCGTCCGCAACGCGTACCACCGCCGCTCGACGAGCGATGCGTACGTGACAAGAAGAACGCCGGCCCCTGCGAGGCCGGCCACGATCGGAACCATGTGCCGGTATTGTAGCGGCATGGCCGAGAGCGGATTGAAGGCGCGCTTCGGCGACGAGATGCGCGCCGCGATGAAAGAGCGCGACCAGATCAAGGTGTCGACGCTGCGCATGCTCCTTACCTCCATCAAGAACGCGGAGGTGGAGAAGATCGGGGAGCTGAGCGACGACGAGACGCTGCACGTCGTGGCGAAGGAGGCCAAACGCCGGCGCGAGGCCATCGACGCCTATGTGGCGGCCGGACGCACCGATCTCTCCGACAAGGAGACGGCGGAGCTGAAGGTGCTCGAGGCGTACCTGCCCGCGGCGCTGAGCGACGAGGAGCTTGCGAGTCTCGTCGACGAGGCGATCGCAGAGAGCGGCGCCACCTCGCCGCGGCAGATGGGCGATGTGATGAAGGTGCTCATGCCGAAGGTTCGCGGGCGTGCAGACGGCGGACGCGTGTCCGCGCTCGTGAAAGCGAAGCTCGGCGCCTAGTCCTTCTTGCCGGTGCCCGTCGGCGACGGTGACGGCGACGGCTCCTCGCTGGGAGACGGCGAGGGTGAGGGCGAGGGCGAGGGTTCGGGAGGCGGCGGCCCGCCGCCGGTGCCGGTCCCGTCCGACACGTGGATGGTCACGAGCACACCGGGATTCGTCTTCGTCGCAGCGGGCGGCGTTTGCGCGACGACGATGCCGGTCGCGCGCGACGACTTCACGAATTGCACCTTCACGGTGAAGCCCGCGTCTTGCAACGCCTTCGTCGCTTCCGCTTGTGGCTTGTTCGTGACGTCGGGCACGTCGACTTGCGGGATCGCAGGCGGCTTGGCGAACGAACGCTTCGGCAGCCCCTTGTGCGCGACGAGCATGTAGTCCTTCCATATGGACGCGGGGATGCAGCCGCCGCACACCTTCTCGTATCCGTGGATGTTGTACAGCTTCTTGCGGTTGTCTTGCGGGTAGCCGAGCCAGACGACGGTGGAGTAGTTCGGCGTGTACCCGGCGAACCACGCGTCGGTGTACTCGTCGGTGGTGCCGGTCTTGCCCGCGGCCGGCCGGCCGATCGACGCGCGCCGTCCGGTGCCGCGCTCGATCACACCGCGCAACACGTCGGTCGCCGTCGCCGCTACGGAACCGTCGAGCGTGCGCTCGCACTGCGGTTGGTTGCTGATCAGCGTCTTGCCCGAGGAGTCGCGCACGCGCACGATCTCGAAGGGCTTGCACCGCACGCCGCCGTTCGCGAGCGTCGCGTACACGCTCGCCATCTCGTACGGCGACACCTCCTGCGCGCCGAGCGCGATCGAGAGATACGGCTTCAACTCGTTGACGACGCCGAGCTTGTGCGCCATGTCCACGATCTTGTCGCGGCCGACCTTCAACGTGAGCTGCGCGTAATACGTGTTGACCGAGTCCTCGGTAGCCTTGCGCAAGTCGATGTAGCCGTGACTTCTCTCGTCGTAGTTCGGCACCTCGTATTTCTCCGCCGTCACCGGGTCGGTGATCGCGATCGGTGACGGCGTGTCGAGCGTGAGGGTCGGCGCGAATCCTGCGTCGAGCGCGGCGACGAGCGCGACCGGCTTGAACGTCGATCCGGGCTGGCGGCGGCCTTGCACGGCGAGGTCGTACTTGTTCTTCTCGAAGTCGCGCCCGCTCACCATCGCGCGCAGCGCTCCGGTCGCCGGCTCGATGGACACGAGCGCAGCCGACGGATCGCTCGGGCGGTCGAGCGCGTCCTCCACGGCTTTCTTCGCGGCGTCTTGCAACTCCGGGTCGAGCGTGGTCTCGATGCGCAGCCCTCCCTCGAACACCGCGCGGATCCGTTCCTGGCGCGTCTCGCCGAGGCGCCCGTCCCTGAGGAGCTGCTGCTTGACGTGCTCCACGAAGTACGGCTCGTCGATCTTCTCCACGGTGTGCTTCTTGGCGCCGAGCGGCGCCTTGACGGCCTTGTCGCGTTGCGCGGCCGTGACGAAGCCTTCGTCCGCCATGCGTCCGAGCACGATGTTGCGGCGTGCGCGCGCGCCGTCGGGGTTCTTCAGCGGGTCGTATGTCGTCGGCGAGCTGATGAGTCCCCCCAGCAAAGCGGACTCCGCGAGCGTGAGGCGCTTCGGCGGCTTCCCGAAGTACAGCTCCGACGCCGTGCCGATGCCGTACACGCCGTTCCCGAAGTACGCCTCGTTGAGGTAGATCTCGAGGATGCGGTGCTTCGGCATCGAACGCTCGAGCGCGACGGCGTACTGCGCCTCTTTGATCTTGCGGTCGAGGGAGCGCTCGGTTCCTACCAGCGTGTTCTTGACGACCTGTTGCGTGATCGTCGAGCCGCCCTCGCGCACGTCGCCCGAGCGCGTGTTGGCGAACACCGCGCGCAGGATGCCGTTCGTGTCGATGCCGTGGTGCTCGTAGAAGCGCGCGTCCTCGATCGCGAGCACGGCTTGCTGTGCGATGAGCGGAATCTCGCCGAGTGAGACGACCTTGCGGTGCTCCTCGCCGGTGAGCACGGCGATCGTGCTGCCGTCGCGCGCCAGCACCAGCGAGCGTTGCGCGATCTGCGGCAGCACGACGCTGCCGGACGGGCCGGGGCCGAAGCGTTCGTTGAGGCTTCGCGCGGCGTTGCCGAGCAGCGCGGCCGGCGGGACGAAGACGACGGAGAGAACCGCCGACGCCAGCGCGATCACCGCGACGACGAGCACGACGCGGTGCCCGTCGACCGGCTGCCGTTCGTATCCGGTCGGGGCGTCGTCGGGAAGCGCGGAGGCGCGCACCCACGCCCAAGCCTTGCGAAGCGCCGCGCGAACGCGCTCCACCTTGTCTTGGTCGTACCGGCCTCGAAGAAGGTCGCCCATGGGAAGGACACCAGGGTACCGTCCCGGCGCCCGTCCGGGCAGCCGCGCTCAGTCGAGCAGCGTCTTGGCGAGCGTGCGCAGCGCGGGTACGTCGTGCACGTCGTCGGTGAGGTCCGGCACGCGCCAGATCGGCGTCTGCGGCAGATCGGCGAGCGCGTTCTCGATCGCTTCGCTCTCGCGCACCGACGCCTCGCGCCAATCGCGATACAAGTCCACGGCCGGGCCGATCAGGGGATCGTCGGACCGCAACGTTTCGATCGCGGGATCGGCTTCGACGTCGTGCGTGCGGTTCACGATCACGCCGCCGAGCGGCATGCCCTCGCGACCGAGGCGTTGCACGAAGTACCGCGCCTCGCGCAGCGACTCCGACTGCGGCGCCGCGACGACCACGAACCCGGTGCGGCGCGCACCGAGCAGCTCGCGCACGCGCACCGCGCGATCCTTGAACGTGCCGTACATGCCTTCGAACATCGTGAAGAAGTTGGCGACGTCGCTCAACAATTCGCTCCCGGTGATCTTGGTCGCCGCGCGCAGGAACGCTTGCGCTCCGAGGTTGAACACCTTGAAGGTGCCGCGACCGGCCTTCATGTACGGCCAGAGCATGAGCCGCAGGAATCGCCCTTCGAGGAAATCCGTGAGCTTGCGGGGCGCATCGAGGAAGTCGAGCGCCGAGCGCGTGGGCGGCGTGTCGATGACGATCAGCTCCCAGAGGCCTTCCTCGTGCAGCTCGTAGAGCTTTTCCATCGCCATATATTCCTGCGTGCCGGCGAGCGTGGAGGAGATGTGCTCGTAGAACGGGTTCGCGAGGATGCGTTTGGCCCGGTCGGGGCTCGTCATCGACAAGATCATGTCATCGAACGTTCGCTTCATGTCGAGCATGAGCGCGGACAACTCCGCCTTGGGTTTCTTCCCCTTGAACGCGCTCGACGGGACGGGGCGCGGAGCGTTGTCGAGCTCGGAGAGGCCGAGCGACTGCGCGAGCCTGCGTGCGGGGTCGATCGTGCACACGATCGTCTTGCGCCCCTCGTCTGCGGCGCGCAGCGCGAGCGCCGCGGCCATCGTGGTCTTGCCGACGCCGCCGGGACCGGTGCACACGATGATGTGCCGCTCGGCGATGAGCTTTCGGAGGTCGCCGTTCACGCCACCGCTCCTTGATCGGCGAGCACGCGCGCGAGGAAGTCGATCTCGTTGCGCGTGATCGTCGGGGAGAACAGCGCGGGCAACGACACGATCGGCATGTCGACCTCGCGGCGCAGCCGTTGCAACACGGTCCGCTGGTTCTTCGCGCGATGCGCGCTTGCGCCGGCGACGTCCGCGAGTCGCGTGATGCTCTCGGTCGCGAGCGCGACGCCGCTGCGTTCGACGGCCGCGCTCACCGCCGCGACTGCGTCGCTCACCAGCGCGCGCTCGTCGGCGCGCGAGAACGGCTCGGGCGCGACGCGGTTCACCACGACGGGTCCCACGGCGACGCCCATGTGCGACAGCGTCTGACACGCTTCGAGC
>JBIOWR010000070.1:0-7064 GCA_044868775.1 Actinomycetota bacterium | reverse complement strand
GGCGAGGTTCACCGACTCCGCGAAGGTGCGAGGGGCGTTCTCCCCGTCCTCCGACGTGTTCTCCCTGATCTTGTCGAACACCACGACGGTGTCGTACAGCGAGTAACCAAGGATGGTCAGCAGCGCCACGATGGTCGCCGGGCTCACCTCGAAGCCGATCACCGCGTAGATGCCGGCGGTCGAGATCAAGTCGTGGAGCACGGCGCCGAGCGCGCACGCGGCCATCTTCAGCTCGAATCGCAGCGAGATGTACACGGCGACGAGGATCAGGAACACGATCAAGGCCTGAATGGATTTGTTCGTGACCTGCTTCCCCCACTTCGGGCCGACGTCCTCGATGTTCACGTCGGAGCGCGACGAGAGACCGGCTACCTCGACGAGCGCGTCCTGCGCCTCGTCGAGCCGCGGTCCCGGAGGGATGCGCTTCGCCTGCACGAGCACCTCGCGCTCGTCGCTGGTGCGGCTCGACGCGATCTGCACCTCGGCGTTCTCGACCTCCGCTTGCAGCATCGCCTCGCGAATCTCGGGGATCGTCGCGTCGGTGTTGAGCGGCGCGCGCAGCGACGTGCCGCCCTTGAAGGACAGGCCGAAGTTGAGCTTGATGACGAAGATGCCGATGAGGCTGATCCCCACGACGATGCCGGAGATCGTCAGCCACAGCCGGATCTTGCCGACGAAGTCGACGTCGGACTGACCGCTGGCGATCCTGCGGAGACCGGCCAGCATCTAGGCGCCGCCTCCCCCGGCCGGAGCCGGCGCCGCCGTTCCTTCCGGACCGGTGACGCGCTTGATCCCGAAGACGTTGCTCTTGTTGAAGAACTTCGTCTGCGACAGCAGCCACACGGCCGGGTGCATGAGCCAGAACGAGATGAAGAGGTCGAGCAGCGTGGAGAGCCCGAGGGTGAGCGCGAAGCCGCGCACGCTTCCGACCGCGAGCACGTATAGCACCAGCGCGGCGAGCGCGGTCACCAGGTCGGCGGCGACGATCGTGCGACGGGCGCTCGTCCACGCGCGGTCCACGGCGGCGCGCACGGTCTTGCCTTGGTGCACCTCGTCCTTCAATCGCTCGAAGTACACGATGAAGGAGTCGGCGGCGATGCCGACCGACACGATGAGCCCGGCGATACCGGCAAGGGTCAACGCGAAGCCGACCGTCTCGCCGAGGATGATGATCACCCCCAGCACGAACGCGGCGAAGAAGGTCATGCCGATCCAGGTGATGAGGCCGAGCACGCGATAGAACAGCAGCAGGTAGAGGAACACGAGACCGACGCCGATGATGCCCGCGCGCAAACCGGTGTCGAGCGTGTCGCGGCCGAGCGTCGGGCTCACCGTGGTGATCGTCGACGGCTCGAGCGCAACCGGCAGCGCGCCGTAGCGCAGCACGAGCGCCAGCTCTTTCGCGTCGTCCTCGCTGAACGTGCCGGTGATCGTGGCCTCGCCGCCGGAGATACCCTCGTTGCACTGGATCTCCTCGGACATCTGCGGGTGCGACTCGATCACCGCGTCGAGCACGATCGCGAGCTGGCGCGTGACGCCTTGGTTACACGCGAGCTTGCCGGTAACCGCGGCGAACTTCTTGTCGCCGGCCGACGTCAGCCGCAGGCTGACGCTCCAGCCCGCGCCGGCCGCGCTCGGGTCGCCGCTCGGCGGCTGCGCTTCGGCGCCGGCGATGTCGGTGCCGACGAGCGCGGCCGGCCCCAGCTTGAACTTCGGCCACTGCTCGTACGGAAGGTCTTTCTTGGTGTCGGGGTTGCGCTCGCGCGCGCAGCGCACGACTTCCTTCTTGAGGTCCTCAGGCTTCTCGTCGATGTCGAAGCTGTCATCGCAATCCGGTGGCGTGGCCGCGTACGCGGGCGATCCCGGCGGGATGTCTTGGAGCACGGGGCGGAAGCGCATCTGCGCCGTGGTGCCGATGACGTCCAGCGCCTTGTCGGGGTCCTTGATGCCGGGAAGCTGGATGAGGATGTTTTCGCCCTGCCGCGAGATGTCCGGCTCCGCGACGCCCAGCGCGTCCACGCGCTGCCGGATGATGTCCACCGCTTTTTCGAGCGTGTCGCTCTTGACCTTCTCCTTCGGGGTGAGCACGACCGAGAGCCCGCCCTGGAGGTCGAGACCGAGCACCGGTTCGATGCCGGTGGCGGCGATGCCTCCCCAGAGGCCCCCGATGACCACGAGCATCATGAGGAGCGAGAGCCAGTACTTCTTGCGCGGGCTCATGACTCGGCGTCGGTGGTCTCTTCGGAGTCGGAGGTCTCTTCGTCTTCCTCGTAAACCTTGCGACGAACGGCTCCGCGCGACACCTTGATCTCCGTCCCGGGAGCGATCTCGATCCAGAGAACGTCCTCTTCCGCGCGCCGGATCGTGCCGTAGATGCCGCCGATCGTCTCCACCTCGTCACCCACGTCGATCGCGCGCATCAGCTCTTGCTGCTGGCGCGAGCGCTGCTTCTGCGGACGGATCAGCATGAAGTAGAAGAGGAACGCCAGCGGGAGGAACGTGATCAGGATGCCGAGCGGCGACGAGCCGCTCTTTTCGCCGCCGGCCTGTGCAAGCACTATCGCGAGCATCGTCATGGGTTACTCGTCATGGGTTGATCGGTTGCCCCGGAGCGTCAGGCCCGCCAATGATAGGAGCGCGCCCTGGGTGGCGCAACAGTCAACGGCGCCGCAGCACCACGCTGAGCAGCAGCGACGTTGCGGGCCCGGCCGGGCCGCGCGATACCCGGCGCGCCCGACGAAGCCCTACAAGAGCGTCGCCGCCTGCGCCGGCGGAGCCAGCCCCAGGTGCCGGTACGCCGCCCCGGTCGCGACGCGCCCGCGCGGCGTCCGCTGCAGGAACCCGATCTGTAGCAGGAAAGGCTCGGACACGTCCTCGATCGTGTCGGTCTCCTCGTGGAGCGCCGCCGCCAGCGTCCCCACTCCCACCGGCCCGCCCCCGTAATGCTCCACGAGCGCTCGCAGCAACGCGAGATCGAGCTTGTCCAGCCCCAGCTCGTCCACCTGGAACACCTCGAGCGCCTCGCGCGCCGCGCGCTCGTCGATGCGCCCGTCGCCGCGCACCTCGGCGTAGTCGCGCACGCGCCGCAGCAACCGGTTCGCGATCCGCGGCGTCCCCCGCGAGCGGCGCGCGATCTCGACCGCCCCGGCCTCGTCCGCGTCGATCAGCAACAGCTGCGCGCTCCGCCGCGCGATCTGCACCAGATCCTCGGTCGCGTAGTAGTCGAGCCGCGCGGAGAACCCGAACCGGTCGCGCAGCGGTCCCGTGAGCAATCCCGTTCGGGTGGTCGCACCCACGAGCGTGAACGGTTGCAGGTCGAGCCGGATCGACCGCGCCGCCGGCCCCTTGCCGATCACGATGTCGAGCTTGAAGTCCTCCATCGCCGGATACAGCACCTCTTCGACCGCGCGCGGCAGCCGGTGGATCTCGTCGATGAACAGCACGTCGCCGGGCTCGAGGTTGGTGAGGATCGCGGCGAGGTCGCCGGCGCGCTCCAGCGCGGGCCCGCTCGTCGGCCGCAAGCTCACGCCGAGCTCTGCCGCGACGATGTGCGCGAGGGAGGTCTTTCCGAGCCCGGGCGGCCCGCTGAACAACACGTGATCGGGCGCGCCGCCGCGCTTCTTCGCCGCATCGAGCACCACCGCGAGCTGCTCTTTGGTGCGCTCCTGTCCCACGAACTCGTCGAGGCGACGCGGCCGCAACGCGACCTCGAAATCGCGCTCCTCGGGAACCTGCTCGCCGGTGAGCAGCTCGGTCATCTCGCCGCCAGCTCCTTCAACGCCGTGCGAAGCAAGTCTTCGGTCGAGGCCTCGTCGCCGTCATCCAGCGAGAGGCGCTCCAGCGCGTCGCGCGCCTCGGTCGCCGTGTAGCCCAGCTGCAGCAACGCGTCGCGCACCTCCGCGATCCTCGCACGCGCGCTCGGGCCGCCGGTCACCACCGTCAGGTCCGGCAGCGCGAGCTTCGACTTGAGCTCCAGAACCAGTCGAGCCGCGGTCTTCTTGCCGATGCCGGGCACGGCGGTGAGCGCGTCGACGTCCTCGGTGACCACCGCGCGCCGCAACGCGCCGGGCGCATGCGCGGAGAGGATCGCAAGCGCGTTCTTCGGTCCGACGCCGTTGACCGTGATGAGCACCTCGAACAGCTCACGCTCGTCCGCCGTTTGGAACGCGAACAGCGTCATCGCGTCCTCGCGGACGTGCAGGTGCGTTTGCACGCGCAGCTCGGCGCCGCGCGACGGCAGCCGCGACAGCGCCGACACAGGCATGAACACGCGGTAGCCCACGCCGTTCACGTCGATGACGGCGCCGTCCGTGAGGACCTCCACGAGCGTGCCGGTGAGCGTCGCGATCATCGCGCGGCGGCTCCTCGCAGCTTGCGCGAGTGCAGGTGGCAGATCGCTACCGCGAGCGCATCCGCCGCGTCCGCCGAATCCGGCGCCGCCGTCAAGCGCAGCAAGTTGCGCACCATGAAACCCACCTGCTCCTTGGAAGCCTTGCCGTAGCCCGTCAGCGACTGCTTCACCTCGAGCGGCCCGTACTCGAACACCGGCAGCCCGGTCTCGGCCAGCGCCAGCATCGCCACGCCGCTCGCGCGGCCGACCTGCGTCGCCGTTCGCCGGTTGTTGTTGACGAACAACCGCTCGACCGCCGCGGCGTCCGGCCGGTGCTCGGCCACCACCGCGGCGACGCGTAAGCGAAGGTCCACGAGCTTGTCGCCCGTTCCCGCGCCGTCCGCGCGCACCGTGCCGTGCGCCACCGCGACGAGGCGACCCGCCTGCTCCTCCACGATCCCGTATCCGAGCCGCGTGAGCCCGGGATCGATGCCGATCACCCGCACGTTCTCAGCTCCATCCGTACTCGAACGTATGTACGGCGAGCATAGCCGGTGGGTGTGACATTTCAAGGAAGGGCGAGGCCCAACGAACGAGATCAGCCGACCTCGGCGAACACCGATTCAGGGATGTCGAAATTGGCGTACACGGCCTGCACGTCGTCGTGATCTTCGAGCATCTCCACGAGACGCAGCACGGCTTTCGCCTCCGAGCCGTCCACCGGCACGGTGTTCTGCGGCAGCATCGTCACCTCGGCCGACAGCGGCGTGATCCCCGCCGCCTCGATCTCCCGGCGCACGACGAGAAACAGCTCCGGCGACGAGACGACCTCCCAGTCGCCGGCCGCCTCGCGCACGTCGTCCGCGCCCGCCTCCAGCGCGATCTCCATCAAGCGGTCCTCGTCGACCGCCGCCTTCTCGATCACGATCACGCCGCGCTTGTCGAACATCCACTTCACCGAGTTCGGCTCGCTCATGTTGCCGCCGACCTTGTTGAAGTAGGAGCGCACGTCTTGCGAGGTGCGGTTGCGGTTGTCGGTGAGCGCTTCGGCGATCACGGCCACGCCGCCCGGTGCGTATCCCTCGTAGTACACGGTCTCGTAGCTGGCGTCGCCCATCTCGCCGGAGGCGCGCTTCACCGCGCGCTCGATGTTGTCCTTGGGAACGCTCGCGTCGCGTGCGCGCTGGATGGCATCGAACAACGTCGGGTTGTTGTCGGGGTTCGGGTCGCCTTGCCGCGCAGCGATCTCGATCGCGCGCAGCAGCTTCGCGAAGATCTTGGCACGCTGCTTGTCGAGCTTGCCTTTCTTCTCCTTGATGCCTTTCCAGTGTGAATGGCCGCCCATCTCAGATGTCCTCCACGAGCATCCGGTGCAACCGGTCGTCTCCGGATATCTCCGGATGGAACGCGGTGAGCACGACGTTGCCGTCGCGCACCGCGACCGGTCGCCCATCGTACTCCGCGAGGACCTGAACCTGGGGTCCGGCCTCCTCGATCAACGGAGCGCGGATGAAGACGGCGTGCATCGGTCCATCGGAAACGCCTCGTACAGCAAGGGACGTCTCGAAGGAGTCCACCTGCCGCCCGTACGCATTGCGCCGCACCGAAACATCGGCCACCCCGAGCACGACCTGCTCCTTGCCCCGCACCAAGGCCGGGTCGAGCACGCGACGCGCGCACACGATCATGCCGGCGCACGTGCCGAGCATCGGCATGCCGTCTGCCACGCGCTTGCGAATGGGATCGACGAGGTCGTGCTCGTCCAGGAGCAAGCCGATGGTCGTCGATTCTCCTCCCGGAACGATCAACGCGTCGACCGCGCCGAGATCGGCCGCCGTGCGCACGAGCGCCGCGGGCGCAAACGATGAAACCACGCGGACGTGCGCCTCGAAATCTCCTTGGAGCGCGAGGACGCCGACGCGCGCGGTGGTGCTCACCAGCCGCGGCCGGCGAGCCGTTCGTCGTCGGGCATGGTGCGCACGTCGAGACCGCGCATCGGCTCGCCGAGACCGCGCGACACCTTCGCGAGAACGTCGGGGTCGTTGAAGTACGTGGTCGCTTCGACGATCGCGCGCGCGCGCACTGCGGGGTCGGCGCTCTTGAAGATGCCCGATCCCACGAACACGCCTTCCGCGCCGAGCTGCATCACCAACGCGGCGTCCGCCGGCGTCGCGACGCCGCCCGCGCAGAACAACACGACGGGGAGCTTGCCGGTCGCAGCAACCGTTCGCACGAGATCGATGGGAGCGCGCAGCTCTTTCGCTTCGGCCATCAATTCTTCCTCGCCGAGCGTCGAGAGCTTCTTGATCGAGCCGACGATCGAGCGCAAGTGGCGCACGGCCTCCACGATGTTGCCGGTGCCGGCCTCGCCCTTGGAACGAATCATCGCCGCACCCTCGCCGATGCGCCGCAGCGCTTCGCCGAGGTTGGTTGCTCCGCACACGAACGGGACCGTGAACGCGCGCTTGTCGATGTGGTGCGCCTCGTCCGCCGGCGTGAGCACCTCGGACTCGTCGATGAAGTCGACCCCGAGCGACTCGAGCACCTGCGCCTCGGCGAAGTGACCGATGCGGGCCTTCGCCATGACCGGGATCGTGACCGCGGCCTTGATCCCCTCGATCATCTCGGGGTCCGACATGCGGGCCACACCGCCGTCGCGCCGGATGTCGGCGGGGACGCGCTCGCGCGCCATCACGGCCACTGCGCCCGCATCCTCCGCGACCTTGGCCTGGTC
>JBIOWR010000069.1:0-3052 GCA_044868775.1 Actinomycetota bacterium | reverse complement strand
GCCTTCGAGGTTCATCCTCTCGTCGCTCTTCATGCTCGCCTCCCTGGCGAAATTCGACGTCATGAACGGCGTTCAACGATTTCCTACCCGGGTCGATTGCCGCCGAAAACCGCCCGTCGCGTGCAGTGGTTGGTTTCCCTGGTCGCTGGGTAAGGCAACCTTGCGCACGAACCGAGGTGCTTGCCATGTCGCCGTCGCTAGCGGAGTTGCGGAACCACGCGGGCGAGTTCGAGCCCGAGGTCGTGGACGAGTCGGCGTACCTCGAGGTCATCGAGGAAGCCGCGACGGCCCTCGACGGTCACGGCATCCCGTACGTGTTCATCGGAGGCCTTGCGTCGTCGGCGTACGGCCGGCCGCGCTGGACGCACGACGGCGACGTCATGGTGAAGCCCGAGGATGCGCGGCGCGCGCTCGAAGCGTTGCGCTCTGCAGGCTTCGACACCGAGGAAACCGACCCGCACTGGCTGTACAAGGGGATCAAGCGCAAGACGCTCGTCGACGTGTTGTTCCGCTCCAAGGGAGACGTCTATCTCGACGACGAGATGATCGAGCGCGCGCGTGACGTGGAGTTTCGCGGCAAGACGTTTCGCATGGTGTCGCCCGAAGACCTCATCGTGCTGAAGGCGATCGTTCACGATGAGGCCCTCCCGCATCATTGGCACGACGGGCTCGGGGTGATCGCCAACCAAGATCTCGACTGGGACTATCTCATCGCGCGCGCCGCGCAACGAGGCGGGCGCCGCGTTCTCAGCATGCTCGTGTACGCGCAGTCCAACGACCTCGCGGTGCCGTCGCGTGCGATCACGGCGCTGCATCGAGCGATCTTCGAGGCGTGAGGGGAGAGAGCGTCATGTCCGAGCCGAAGGCGTATGTGATCGGGCGCGTGCGCGAAGCGCTGGCGCAAGACCCGCGCGTGAACGAGATCACGATCCAAGTCACGGTGACCGGAGACAAGGTGTTCTTGCACGGCACCGTCTCCACGCAAGAGCGCAAGGACGCGATCACCACGGTCGCGAACGAGCTGCTGCCCGAGTACGACGTCTACAACGAGACGACCGTGGAGTCCTACGAGCCGGCGAGCGAGATGGAGCAGCTCTCGTGATCCGCATCGCCGCGTGCGCGGACGTGCACTTCGGCGCGGACTCCGCCGGGACGCTGCGGCCGCAGCTCGAGGAGGTGTCCGATCGCGCCGATGTGCTTCTGCTCGGCGGCGACCTCACGCGTGCCGGGCATCACGAGGAAGCGGCGGTGCTCGCGCAGGAGCTGAGCGGCATCGACGTCCCCATCGTGGCCGTGCTCGGCAACCACGACTACCACCAGGACGAGGAAGAGCTCGTGCGCAAGGTGCTCGAGGAGGCCGGCGTGATCGTGCTCGAAGGCGAGTCGTGCGAGCTGCAGGTCGACGGCAGCCGCCTCGCCGTGGCGGGCGCAAAGGGATTCGGCGGTGGGTTCGCCGGCGCGTGCGCAACCGAATTCGGCGAGCAAGAGATGAAAGCGTTCGTCGGGCACACCAAGCACGTGGCCGAGCAGCTCGAAGAGGCGATCACCGGCATGCGCGGCGACGTGCGGGTCGTGTTGCTGCACTATGCGCCGATCAAGGGCACGTTGATGGGGGAGAAGCTCGAGATCTATCCGTTCCTCGGCTCGTACTTGCTCGGCGAGGCGATCGATCGCGCCGGCGCCGACCTCGTGCTGCACGGTCATGCGCACGCTGGCGCGGAGAAAGGCGTGACGCCGGGAGGCATCCACGTTCGTAACGTGGCGATGCAGGTGATCAAGCACGCGTTCAACCTGTACAGCTTCGGCGCGAGCGGCCTGGAGGATTGAGCTAAGCCGAGATCATGCGCGCCGCGCTCGACGGGTGCGCCGCGTTCGCGTCCGGCGCCTTTGCCGCGAGCAATTGCATCGTGAACGAGAAGCGCGCGCCCGCGCCGGGCGTGCTGTGAATCTCGAGCTTGGACCCGTGCGCCGCGAGGATCTCGCGCACGAGTGCGAGGCCGAGGCCGAGCCCGCGCGTGCGCTGGTCGCTCGCGTGACGCCCGCGGAAGAAACGATCGCTGAGGTGCGCGAGCTCGTCGGCGGGAATGCCGGGCCCGTCGTCCGACACCGACACCGTCACGTCGCGCTGGGTTCGCAGCGCGCGCACGAACACGCGTGATCCCTTGGGCGTGTGCTTCGCCGCGTTGGAGAGAAGGTTCTCGATGACGCGGTCGATCAGCATCGCGTCGCCGTTGACGATGAGGTTGGGCGCGATCGCCACCGCGAGCGATCGCTCGGCGAACAGCGGCCCGACGCGCGTGGCCGCGGCTTCGAGCACCAGGCTCAAGTCGATCGTTTGCATCGACGCGTTCGGGCGGCCCCCGGTCATGCGCGAGAAGTCGAGCAGCGACGTGATGATCGATTCGAGCGTTCGCGCGTTCGCGTTCAACCGCGACAGCAGCTGCATCTTCATCTCGTCGGGGATCTCGTCCCAGCGCTGTTCGAGCGTGAAGCCCGCGGCCTCGATCGCGGTCAGCGGCGTGCGCAGCTCGTGCGAGACCGTCGAGAGGAAATCGTCTTTCATCCGGTCGAGGTCGTTCAGGCGCTGCACGGCTCGTTGCTCGTCCTCGAAGCGGCGCGCGTTCTCCAGCGCGACGCTCGCTTGGATCGCGAGGAGCTCGAACGCTTGCAGGTCTTCGATCGTGAACTCCTTGCGCGAGCGCGAGCCGGCGATGAGCACGGCGGCGAGCTTGCCGCCCGACCACACCGGCACGCCGATCGCGCGGACGAATCCGGCGTCGCGCAAGATCGGCACGGCTGCGGGATCGGACCCGTAGTCATCGACCACGACCGTCGCGTGCCGCTCGCGCACGAGCCGCGTCATCGGCGTCGAGGTGGAATGAACCTTCTCGACGTACTCCTGCGGCAACCCGCGCGACTCGATGATGCGATAGGTCTCGCCGGTGTCGTCGAAGCGGCACACCTCGACGGCGTCGTAGTGGAGCGCGATGGCGGCGTCGGCCACGGCCGCGAGCACGCTGCGCGATTCGAGCGTGCCGATGTTGCGAGCCGT
>JBIOWR010000068.1:0-7881 GCA_044868775.1 Actinomycetota bacterium | reverse complement strand
GCCTGCGAGCGGTGGTCGCTTCCGCATCGATCACCTCTCCGAACATGAATTGCGTCGCCCCGTCGTTCGTGCGCGCCGCCTCGACCTCGTATCCGGCGCCGGCATAGTTGAACGTGTAGTTGTAGCTGATGTTCGGCGAGGTCTCCGGGTTGGTAGTTGCGAGATCGGTGACCTTTACCGAGAACGTCAACGCCTGGTTCTGCCCGTCCCAGTTGAGTCGTCCTTCGCGGATGTCCAGCGCCGGCTCGTACGGTGCGCCGGTAGTCCCCGAACTCACCGGTCCGATCGCATCGCCTTCCGCATCGGTGACGACCGGCGCGTTCGGGTCCACACAGGTCGGAGGCGGAGGAGGCGGGGGCAGTGTCGGCTCGATCGCGATGTTGCGGATTTTCGCGACCGCCGCCTTTGCGTCGACCAGCCCGTGTCCCTTTTCGAACGACGTCGTCAGGCCGGGCCTCACCGGGTCGGCCACGTACTGGCTCCCCGAGGCGAACTTGTGGGCGGTCGAGACGATGGCGTCTTCGATCTGCGCCGGCGTCGTCGCGCCCGCCTGAAGGAGCTGCGCTGCGATGCCTGCCACGAGCGGCGTGGCCATCGAGGTCCCCGAGATCGTGTTGTAGTCGGAGTCGCGCGTGTCCAACCCGGTCCCGCAGATCGGCAGGGTGAGGCGACACGCCGACGTGATGTCGGTGCCGGGAGCGGCGATGTCGGGCCAGGTAACGGGTCGCGTCTTGTCGCCGCGCGAGCTAGACGAGTTCAAGGTGCCGTCTCGGGTGCCCGTTCCCTTGTCGTCGTAGTTCGCGACGCCGATCACACCGGGGGTCGGGTGTTGCGCGTAGGGGCTCGAGATGTTGGCGCTGCCGTCCCCGCCGTCGTTACCGTTTGCGAAGAGTACAGTCACGCCTTCGGCAACCAAGGCGTCTTCGATCTTCTCCACGATGCCTTGCGGGTTGAATTCCCCGCCGCCGAGGAGGCCCCACGAATTCGTCGTGATGCGAATCGCCGGGCAGTCTGCAGTCGGTCCGGTTCCACAGGGGTCGGCGTGGTGTTCCAGCACCCAGTTCAGCCCGGCCGCTCCCGAGTAGATCGAAATGCCATCGGCGATCGACAGGCCGACCAGCTTGGCGCCCGGCGCCGCGCCGTGCATGTGCGTGCCGTCCGCCATCGTGACGTCCACGCCTGCTGCAATACCTGCCACGTGCGTGCCGTGACCACCCAAGGAGAGCGTGTCGGTGTCGTTCCCCTGTTCGGTGAAGTCCACCCAGAACTGCTCTTGTTGGGCCGCGTCGGCCGGGCACGTCGAGGGCGGGAACTGTCCTTGGCCCGCGAAATTCGCCGAGTACGCGGGCGCGGTCTCACGGCATAGGATTTTGAGGTTTCGGACGACTTTGCTCCGGCCGTCGACCTGGAACATCGGATGCGTGCCGTCGATGCCGGAGTCGACGACGGCGATCGTCACACCGGTGCCGTCGACGCCCGTTGAAACCTGATCGTCGGTACCGGTGAAGCCCGCACGGGCATCCTTTCCGCGCGACGCCGTGTTCGCCGTGTCGAGGAAGAAACGGATCGGCCGGTCGGCCTCGAGGTACGAGACGCTCGGATCGGCGGCGAGCCGCATTATGGCGTTCCGGTTTCCGGCAGCCACGGCCACCCCCACCTTGGCGAAGGTGTCCGTCACGGACAGCCCGGCACGCGACGCAGAACTGCGCGCCCGGGCAGCGTCCGCCGCGTGAACGAAGACGCGCGTCACCGAATCCACGCGCGCCTTTTCGAGCTGCGCCACCAGATGAGGATCCATCGAGGAAGCGACCTTGGTGCCGTTCTGACCGGCCCAAGCCTGGGCGGTGATCGTCAGGCAGGCTCCGATCAGGAGCGCCATGGATCGAAGGGGTATCCGTCGCATGAACAGCTTCTCCTTCGCGAGTTAGCCGACCTCGTAGGTCGAGTGATTTGCCCGATCTGGAGTGGTTCGCGCCGGAAACGGCCGATCCCTGCCCGCGGCTAGATCGGTGGCCAGGGGAACGCGCGCTCGGAGCCGGGGCTCGGGAAGACGCCCGCACGCACGAGAGCCTGGACGCGGTCCTTGAATGCTTCGACCTCCGGCTCGGAGAGCAGCTCTGACAACATGTCCGGCGCCCGGCGGAGCGCGGTCTCGAGCCGGAGCAGCCCCTCGACCACGTCGTGCGGGAGCCGCTCTCCCTCGTAATCCCAGATCACGGTCCGCAGCTTCGGCGCGGGATGGAACGTTACGCCGTGGTCGACCATCCACACCCGCTCCCCGAACCGCTCGAGCAAGCAGTGCCCCGACTTGCGGTCGGCGTTGTTGATCACGACGTCGAACGCGGCCACGCGCCGGAACACGTCCTCGCGGCCCGGCGCGAGCGTGAGGTAGTGCTCCCCCGGCTCGGCGTCGATGAACAGTTGCACCGCGCCGGGACCCATCGGTCCTTCGCGCAGGACCGTCGGCGGCACGAGATCCCACCCGCTCGCCGACGACACGACGTACGCCGCAACCTCGCGCACGCACAACGTCCCGTCGGGGAAGTCCCACAGCGGCGCCTCACCGGCGCGCGGCTTGTACACGACGAGCGCTCCCGACGAATGCTCACACAAGAACGTTCCGTTGGACGCGTTGCGCATGAGCCCGAGCGGGCGCAGGTCGCCTTCGGCCAAGAGCGCGAGGATCTCTTCTTCGGTTCGCTCGCGCCGGTGGGGCTGGTCGGCGGCGGGACTCATGTGCGAGCTATCCCCGGTGCCCGTTCAAGCCGGGGCACACGTGGCCGGCCGGATCCATCGGCAGGCCGCACACGCGGCAGCGCGGACGGCCCGCCTCGCATACGGCTTCCGCGTGCACGGCCAACGCGCGCGCTTGCGCGCGCGTTGCGGTGACGCGAAGCGACGAGCGATCGACCTCGTCGGCCTCCACCGAGACGTCACCCTCGGATTCGTCTTCGTCGTCGCGATCCCCCACCTCGTGGAAGACGATCACGAACCGATCCCGGTCCTCGTCGAAGTCGAGACCGATCGCGCCCGCGCGCCACTCCGGCAGCAACGGCTCCTCCAGCTCGAGGTCCTCCTCGGGAACCTCCGGCCCTTCGTCCTCGACCTCGGGCAGCAGCGACAGCAAGCGCGAGATCGCCGTCGCGAGGGCTTGCACTTGCTCCTTCTCTGCGAGGAGCGTGACGAGCTGGCCTTGCGCCGCGGCTTGCACGTAGAACACGCGCCCTCCCGGCTCGCCGACCGCACCTGCGGTGATGCGCTCGACGGGATCGAGCTCGAACGAGGTCATCGCTTCTTGCGGAGCGCCGGCGGCGGCCGCTTCGTCGGCGCTCCGTCCGACAGATCGAGCGAACCCGTGTCGTTCAGCTTCACGATGCGCGGCCCGCCGCGGCCGAGCCAGAACACGCTGACCGACGCGGGCGCTATCGAGATGCGTTGGTACAGGTCCACGTGCACGCCCGCGTAATGCGCGGCGAGCAAGCGGATCACGTCGGCATGCGTGACGACCGCAACCGGCCGGTCCCTGTGATCGTGGAGGATGCGATCCACGGCGTCGATCGCACGCGCTTGCGTCTCGAGGATCGTCTCGCCGTTCGGAAATCGCACGGCACTCGGACGGAATTGCACCGACCGCCACAGTTTCGTGCGCGCGAGCGTCTCCATGCGTTTGCCTTCCCAGTCGCCGTACCGCACCTCGCCCAGATCCGAGCGCAAGCGCGCGCGCAAACCTTTCGAGGACGCAACCGGTTTCGCGGTCTCGACGCACCGTTCGAGCGGCGATGCGTAGATCGCGGCGAGCTTCACCGGACGCATGCGCTCGACGAGGCCGGTCACCTGTCGCACGCCTTCGTCGGACAGGTGGATCTCCGGCATCCACCCCGACAATCGGTGGCCGGTGTGCGACGTAAGCGCATGACGAATCAGATACAGCAGCATCGCGCAAGCATAGCGGCGATCACGTGCCGTCGAGGAACAGCGCGACGCTCGCGGTGAAGCCGTGGAGGAAGTTGCGGCCGCCGATCGGGCCAAGCTCGCCGGCTGCGAAGAAGCCGGCGAGCGGAACCCCGCCGAACGCGTGAGCGATCGCGCGGGCGTCGTGATCGGGAGCCGGGAACATGTGCGTGCCGCGCCCGTTGCACGTGAACAGCAACGCACCCGCAGGCCGCTCCCCCACGGTCCCGAGCAGCTCGCGCAAGTCTTCGTCCGCAGAAGCCGCGTCGCGCACGTGCAACTGCACGGTCTCGCCGACCTCCACGTGATCGCCGACCGCGATCGCACCGGTGTTCGGATCGGCGCCGGTCACCGAGCGAATCAAAAAGTCGCCGCGGCGGAAATCGCTCTTGTACTCGTCGATCACCCGGCCGATGTGCAATCCGTGCTGCATCAGCGCGCGCTCCTCGTCACTCGCAGCAGAGAACGTCTCGCGAATGCGCTCCAGCGGCGCACGCCCTCCCAGCTCGATGATCACGTTGCGGTCCGCACGCGTGATGGTCGCAGGCTCACCCACCGGACGGCATCCTTGCGACACGAGAGGCTGCACGCGAACGCCTCCGTGCAGCACGACGCCGGCCGCGCCGGACGAACGAACCTCGTCGTCGACGAGCAAGCGGTTGTCTCCCGGACGCATCGCCGCCGAGGCGAGGCCTCCCATGATGCTCACGCCGGGACGTTCGATCTCCAGCGCGCGCAGCAAGTGATCCGCAGGGTAGGTGAACGGATCGGCGAGCAGCACGACGACGGCGCCGTCGGGAAGCTCCTCGGGAAACCCTGGGAACGCATGCGTCTCGGGATCGAACTCCGATGCAAAGGTCATCAGCGACGTGCTCGGCAGGCGCGCCGCCCACACCGACACCGCCGGCCCGTCCTCGATCTCGCGATCGCCGGACACCACGCCTTGCGCGGAGCATCCCACGAGCGCGCCCGGTGACAGCTCCTTGTGCACGATCTGCGCGACGGCGTCGGCTGCGTTCGCGTGGTCGGCGGTGAAGAACGCCACCGCGAGATCGGGCACGGCGCCGTCGAGCGCCGCCAGCGCTTGCGCGCACGCTTGCTCGGTCGCTTCGATGGCATCGGGTGCGATGCCGAGCCCTGCGCCGGTGGCGATGGTCATCGAGGACAAGTCTAGTGCGAGCGCCGATTGGCGCGAGGCGCGCCGCTTCGTTGACTATGGTCGCCATGCTCGTCTCTGCAAAGCTTGCGCCGGTGTTCGAGTACGCCGTGCTGGAGGAGTTCTGGCGCGTCGCCGACGCGGCCGGCTACCACGGCGTATGGAACTACGACCACTTCTACGGTCTCGGTCAGGGGTTGAGCGAGGGCGACCAACCCACGCTCGAAGGCTGGACCACGCTCGCCGCCATGGCCACGATCACGCAGCGCGCTCGCATCGGTTGCATGGTCACCGGCGTGACCTATCGCCATCCGGCCGTGCTCGCGAACATGGCCGTGACCGTCGATCACATCTCCGGCGGCCGGCTCGAGTTCGGCATCGGCGCGGCGTGGCACGAACCGGAGCACAACGGCTACGGCATCGACTTCCCACCGCCGAGCGAACGTATCGACCGCCTCGACGAAGCGCTCACGATCATCAAGATGCTCTGGACCCAAGACGCGTCGACGTTCAAAGGCAAGTTCTGGACGCTGGACGAAGCGCTGTGCTACCCGAAACCGGTGCAGCAACCGCACCCGCGCATCATCGTCGGCGGCTCCGGCGAGAAGAAGACCCTGCGCGTCGTCGCGAAGCACGCCGACGAGTGGAACGGGCTCGCGCCGACTCCCGACGAGTGGGCGCGCCTCAACAAGGTCCTCGACGAGCATTGCGACGCCGTCGGCCGAGACCCCAAACAGGTGCGCCGCGGCGTGCAGCTGTTCCTCATGAACGAGACCGCGGAGTACGTCGTGTCGCAGTTGCCGGCGTTCGAGGACGCCGGATGCGAGCACGCGGTGCTGTCGTTCTATTCGCCGCCGACGCGCGAGATGCTGGAGCGTTTCGCGCCGAAGGGTTGAGGCACGTGCCGATCCGCGTCGTCATGGCCGAGGACAACTACCTCGTGCGCGAGGGCGTCAAGAAGCTCTTGGAAACCTCGGGCGACGTCGATCTCGTGGCGACCGCGGAGGATTACGACTCGCTCGTCGCCGCGGTCGAGAAGCACACGCCCGACGTGCTGCTCACCGACATCCGCATGCCCCCCTCGTCCACCGACGAAGGGATACGCGCGTCGGAAGCGCTGCGCGCCTCGCAGCCGGACCTCGGCATCGTCGTGCTCAGCCAGTTCGCCGAGCCGGAGTACGCGCTCGCGCTGTTCGAGCACGGCTCGCAAGGTCGCGCGTATCTGTTGAAGGAGCGCGTCTCGGACCTCGATCAATTGCTCGCGGCGATCCGAGAGGTTGCGCGCGGCGGCTCGGTCATCGATCCCAAGATCGTCGAGGTGCTCGTCGCAGCGAAGTCGCGCGACGAGCGCAGCCCGCTCGCGACGCTGACGCCGCGCGAGCGCGAGATCCTCGGCGAGATGGCGCAAGGAAAGAACAACGCCGCGATCGCCGGCGCGCTCTTCCTCACCGAGCGAGCGGTGGAGAAGCACATCAACTCCATCTTCTCCAAGCTCGCGCTGTCCGAGGAGAAGGACGTACACAAGCGGGTCAAAGCGGTGCTGCTGTTCCTCAGCGATCGTAGCTGAGGCGAATCAGCTCCACGGGTTTCTCGCGCCCTTTCACCGTCGCCGATTCCACGTTCGTCGCGTCGATGCCGGCAGCTTCCGCAGTGGCGACGCTGGCGACTATCTCCTCGGGAGCGGCGAGGGAGTTCAGCCGCTGCGCAACGTTCACCGCGTCGCCGACCACGGTGTACTCACGCTTCGTGCCGCCGACGGCGCCGGCAAGCGCCGGTCCGGTGTTCACGCCGATGCCGATGCCGAAGGCCGGCTTGCCGTCGGCCTCCCAGGCCTCGTTCAGCTCGCGCTGGCGCCGCAGCATTGCGCGCGAGCACTCCACGGCGCGGCTCGCGTGATCTGCCAGATCGACCGGAGCGCCGAACACCGCCATCACCGAGTCGCCGAGGAACTTGTCCACGTTGCCGCCGTGCGCGAACACGACCTCGCTCATCGCGGCGAGATGCTCGTTGAGGAGCGCGCGGATCAGTGAGAGGTCGTATCTTTCGGTCAGCGCCGTAAACCCACGCACGTCGGTGAACACCACGCTGACCACCACGTCGCGCGCCTCTGCCACGGAGCCGGCGACCACCGCTTCGCTCACTTGCGGGGAGAGGTATTGCGACAACGCCTCGGTGGTCCTCTCCTTCTCGACGACGCTCGCGTGCAAGCGCCGCAGCTGCGAGAGCGCGACCGCAACGCCTTGCGACGCTTGCGTGGCGAGCTTGCCCAGCACGCGGCTCACGTCGACGTCCACCGCTTCCGGAGGGATGTTCAGCTCGATTGCCATGCGCTCGTATGACGTGCCCTTCGACATCAGCTCGAGCAGCCGCTGCTCGTGTTCGGAGAGCCCCGACGACGACGCCTCGCGTGAGACGAGCGCGTCCACGACGCGCGGGTCCATCACCGCACCGCCGCGCGACACTTCGTACACGGCGTGGAGCAAGTGCTCCGGCTCGGCGACGCGCTCCTTGAGCAAGTACGCGAGCCCCGCGGAGCCGTCCTTGAACAATGCGAGCGCGTACTCGGGATCGTCGTGACTGGAAAGAACCACGACGCCGGTCTCGGGGAAACGCCCGCGAATCTCCAGCGCGAGGTCGATGCCTTCGAGACGGAACGTCGGCGGCATGCGGATGTCGGTGATGACGACGCCCGGCCGCAGCGTCGCGACGAGCTCGCGCGCCTCGTCGGCGCTGCCGGCCGCCCCGACGACGTCCACCTCGCCCGTGGACTGCAG
>JBIOWR010000067.1:0-2741 GCA_044868775.1 Actinomycetota bacterium | reverse complement strand
CCCTCCCCCGAACGCAGCTGGATTCGCGCGAACGCCAACCTCGTCATCACCAACCCCGACATGCTCCACTACGGAATCCTTCCGCAGCACGAGCGCTGGACGAATTTCCTGCGCGGGCTGTCTGTCGTCGTCGTGGACGAGATGCACGGCTTGCGCGGCGTATTCGGCTCCCACGTCTCCAACGTGCTGCGCCGCCTCCGCCGCCTCGCGACGAAGCGCGGCGCCGACCCGTTGTTCGTGGGCTCGTCCGCGACGATCGGCAACCCGGCGGAGCTCGGCGAGCGACTCACCGGGCTTCCCTTCGAGGAGGTGCGCGAGGACGGCTCGCCGCGCGGCGAGAAGCTCTTCGCGCTATGGAACCCGCCGTTGATCGACGAGGACACCGGCGCGCGCCGCAGCGCGAACGCGGAAGCCGCGATGGTGCTCGCGCGACTCGCCGAGAGCGAGACGCGAACGATTGCGTTTGCGAAGAGCCGCAAGGGTGCGGAGCTGATCGCGCGCTTCGCACGAGAGGCGCTCGCCGACGCCTCGCACCACGTCGCAGGGCGCATCGAGTCGTACCGCGCCGGCTACCTACCCGAGGAGCGGCGCGAGATCGAAGCCGCGCTCGTGAGCGGCGAGCTGCTCGGCGTCGCCGCGACGACGGCATTGGAATTGGGCATCGACATCGGCGGCCTCGACGCGTGTCTCCTCGCCGGATACCCGGGGACCGTCGCCAGCACCTGGCAGCAGGCCGGCCGCGCCGGACGCGCGCGCCAGAGGTCGCTCGCGATCCTCGTCGCGCAAGACGATCCGCTCGACCAGTACTTGATCGCGCACCCCGACGAGCTGTTCGGCCGCCCGCACGAATCGGCGATCGTGGATCACTCCAATCCCAACATCCTCGAACCGCACGTCGCGTGCGCCGCATACGAAAGCGCGATCGATCCGGCCGAGGACGAAGCGTTCTTCGGCCCCGGCCTCCCCGCGGCCATCGACGCTCTTCTTGCGAACGGCACGCTCCGCAAGCGCGGCGCAAAGTACGTGTACGCCGGCAGCGGATCGCCCGCGCAAGACGTGGACATCCGCTCCACCGGCGGCATCGTGCGCATCGCGGAGGCCGGCACCGGCGCGCTGCTGGGAACCGTCGATTACTCGCGCGCTCCCGCGACGGTGCACGCGGGTGCGGTGTACCTGCATCGTGGAGAGCAATTCCGCGTCACCGCGCTCGACCTCGACGCCGCCGTCGCGTTCGTCGTGCCCTCCGACGACGATTACTACACGCAGTCGCGCGACATCACCGACATACGCGTGCTCGAGGTGATCAAGAAGGAGCGCGTCGGCCGCGTCGACCTCCACTTCGGTCGCGTGGACGTCACCAACCAGGTCGTCGCGTACGCGCGCAAGCGCATGTACACGGGAGAGATCATCGACGTGACGCCGCTCGATCTCCCCGAGATGCGTCTCGACACGCGCGCGGTGTGGTACGAGGTGGCGCCGTCGCTGCTGGACGAAGCCGATGTGCCGCACGCCGCGGTCGGCGGCGCCGCGCATGCGGCGGAGCACTGCGCGATCGGGTTGCTGCCGCTGTTCGCGATGTGCGATCGCTGGGACATCGGCGGCGTTTCGTTCGCGGAGCATCCCGACACCGGCCTGTGCACCGTGTTCGTGTACGACGGCTATCCCGGTGGAGCCGGCATCGCCGAGCGCGGGTTCGAGGCCGGCGAGGAGCACCTGCGCGCGACGCTCCGGCGCATCCGCGAATGCCCGTGCGCGTCGGGCTGCCCCTCGTGCGTGCAATCGCCGAAGTGCGGCAACGGCAACGAGCCGCTCGACAAGGCCGCCGCAGGACGCATGCTCGCGGTCATACTGGGAGACGCGTGATCGCGGTTGCCGGCGCCGGTTCCGGAGTATCGAGTCGCGGCCGCCGCCGAGGATGCCGTAACGCTCGCGCTCGGCCGAGCTACGAGCCGTCTTCGCCGTTCTCGACCATCTGCTCCAGCTTCTCGATGAGATCGGCGTCCCCGGGCGTGTGGCGCTCGATGCGCGCTTCGTCGATGGTGCCTCCGTCTTGGAGGACCGATGCCTTGTAGACGGAGTAACAGTTGGAGCACACGACGAAATCCGTGTTGCGACGGAAGCGAATCGGCTCACCGCCGACGGGAGTAACTCCCTCTTTGGAAACGTTCTCGACGAGGATGGTGCCGCAATCGCAATAGATAGGACCCACGACGCGTAAGCGTAACACTGCGGCGACTGCGCTAATGAGAAGCTAGATGCGGCGAAGCAATCGCCGCACGTGAGCTGCGGCGAGGAACAGCAGCAAGCCCCCTGCGAACGGCAGCAATACGGCGCGATCGCGAATCGGAACGCCGATCGGCGAGCTGGTCTCTTCGCCCGCGAGCGCCTCCAGACGGTTGCTTCCTCCCCCGCTTTGTCCACCCGTCCGAGACGGGATGAGCACGGTGCGGTCCTGCGCGTAGGGAAGGCTCGTGGAGTACGACCCTTCGTAGAACTCGTGGCAGTCCGGGCACGCCGAGCGCTGGATCTGGCGGCCGCCGACGATGATCGTTCCGACCGGTGCCGGACGGAATCCGGGGTTGGTTCCGCCCTTGGTGCCACCACCGCCGCTCGTGGGGCTCCCTCCCGGCGTGGTTCCTGTTGTGGGCTTCGGCTCCGACAACGTCACCGCGCGGTTGCCCGACGCGCGACCGACGCACGCGCTGCCGTACGTGCCCGACGTCGAGCACTTGTACGTGCTG
>JBIOWR010000066.1:0-5629 GCA_044868775.1 Actinomycetota bacterium | reverse complement strand
CCACCTTTGGTGCGGAGCCGGGGACTTTCGAGGAGGGCAACGCGTTCGTCGTCGGGTGCGGCGAGGGGGCGCTAGAGCTGGTGGAGATTCAGCCCGAGGGCAAGCGGCGCATGACCGGCTCCGAGTTCCTGCGCGGGCTGCGCCCCGGCGCTGCGCGACGGTTGGGACGCCCTGCTTAGGCGTCGAGCAAGCGCCCGGGTAATATCTCCGCCGATGGCAATTCAATACAAGCTGGCACCTTCGATTCTCTCCGCGGATTTCGCCAGGCTCGGCCAGCACGTTGCCGAAGTCGAAGCCGAAGCAGATCTGTTGCACGTGGACGTCATGGACGGCCACTTCGTGCCTCCGATCACGATCGGACCGGTGGTCGTTCAGGCGTTGCGGCGCGTCACCCAGCTCCCGCTCGAGTGTCATCTCATGGTGACCGATCCGATCGGTCAGACCGAACAGTTCGCCGAAGCAGGCGGCACCTCGGTCATCATGCACCTGGAGGCCACCGACGATCCGCGCGCCGTCGTGAAGCGTGCGCGTGCGCTCGGGCTGGGCGTCGGCATCGCGGTGAACCCGGGCACGCCGGTCGAGGACGCGTTCCCGCATCTCGAAGACGTTGACGTGCTGAACGTGATGACCGTGAACCCCGGATGGGCGGGGCAGGCCTTCATCGAAGCAGGGCTTCCAAAGATCGGCGCCGCCCGCGAATACATACAGAATCACGGGCTTTCGGTCGACATTTCGGTTGACGGAGGAGTAAACGTGGAGACCGGACGGCGGTGCATCGAGGCCGGCGCCAACGTGCTCGGGGCCGCGACCGCGATTTTCGGAAATCCCGATGCGGCGGCGGCGGCGCGAGCGATTCGAGCTTTGTTCCCCAAGGAGTAACTGCGTGTCGGACCTCATTCTCATAGCCGACGACGACCCGGACATCGCCCGGTTCGTGGAGGTGAACCTCCAGCTCGACGGCTTCGAGGTGATGGTCGCCAACGACGGGGAGGAAGCGCTGCGCATGGCGCTCGAGAACCAGCCCGCGCTCGTGCTCCTCGACGTGATGATGCCGAAGATGGACGGCGTGGAGGTGTGCCGTCACATTCGCGCGGACCGGCGCACCGCGGGCATGAACGTCATCATGCTCACCGCCAAGTCGCTCGGCGCCGACAAGATCGCAGGGCTCACCGCCGGCGCGGACGACTACATCATCAAGCCGTTCGATCCGCTCGAGCTCGTGGCGCGCGTTCGCTCCACGTTGCGCCGCACGCGCGAGATGCGCGCGCAGTCGCCGCTCACCGGATTACCGGGCAACGTCTCGATCGAAGCGGAGGTCACGCGTCGCGTCGGCGAGCACGCGCCGATCGCGCTGTGCTACGCGGACCTCGACAACTTCAAGGCGTTCAACGACCACTACGGGTTCCTTCGTGGAGACCAGATCCTGGTGTTCACCGCGAACGTGGTGTCGCAAGCCGCGACGGAGCTGGACCCCGACGCGTTCGTCGGCCACATCGGCGGCGACGACTTCCTCATCATCACGACGCCGGGCGCGGTGGAGCCGCTCTGCCAGAAGATCATCGAGCGGTTCGACGCCGGGGTGCCGTCGTTCTACGACCCGGAGGACGCGTCGCGCGGCTACATCGAGGTCGAGAACCGCCAGAAGGTGCTGCACCGGTTCCCGTTGCTATCGATCTCGATCGGCGTCGCGGTGGCCGATCCGCAAGCCGGCCTCGATGACCACCGGCGCCTGGCGGAAACCGCCACGGAGATGAAGGCGTTCGCGAAGACGCAAGAGGGAAGCGTGTACGCGATCGACCGCCGCCGCACCTGAACGATCCTGCCCGTTCGGCCGTCGCTTCCCCTCGCCGCGGCGGGTAGCCTCCCCGAGGAACTCGGGACCCGGCAAAGGGAGCCAAGTTACCGACTGGTAGATTTTCTGGGGTGCGCTACGCTTAGACCGACGCCTTCGGGGCGGGGTGGAAGTCCCCACCGGCGGTAGAGCCCGCGACCCGCGCGGAAACCAAGCGCGGCTGACCCGGCGAGATTCCGGGGCCGACCGTCACAGTCGGGATGGGAGAAGGCGCCGGGTCCGAGCGGCTCAGGCCGGCCGGCTCCTCGGTGCTTGTCCCGCGGGCACGGAAGCGAGGAGCGAACGTGCAGCAAAAGGACACCGCATTGATGCGCCGGGCCCTCCGGCTCGCCGAGCGCGGCCACGGGCGTACGAGCCCCAACCCTCCGGTGGGCGCCGTCGTCGTGTCCGCGGACGGGCGCGTGGTGGGCACCGGATGGCACAAGGGCCCGGGCCTTCCGCACGCCGAGATCGAAGCCCTGGAGGAAGCGGGCGGCGCGGCGCAGGGAGGCACCCTCTACGTCACCCTCGAGCCGTGCACGATCGAGGGTCGCACCCCGCCGTGCGCACCGGCCGTGGTCGCGGCCGGCGTTGCGCGGGTCGTGGTCGGCTGCGCCGACCCCAACCCGCGCGTGGACGGCGCGGGCCTCGACGCCCTCGCCGGCGCCGGCATCGAGGTCGAGACGGGCGTCCTGGAGGGCGACGCCAAGCGTCTCATCCAAGCGTTCGCCAAGCACGTGCGCACCGGACGGCCGTTCGTGACGGCCAAGGCCGCGATCAGCCTCGACGGGCGCGTCGCGGCGGCCGACGGCTCGTCCCGGTGGATCACCGGCAAGACCGCACGGCGCGACGTGCACCGCTTGCGCGCGCACTGCGACGCCGTGCTCGTGGGCGTCGGCACGGTCGTGGCCGACGACCCGCTGCTCACCGTCCGCTTGCGTGGTTACACGGAAGCGCAGCCGTTGCGCGTCGTGCTCGACCCGTCCGGCCGCACGCCGCCGGCCGCGCGCGTCCTCAACCACGATGCGCCGACGCTCGTGGTCGTCACCGACAAAGCTCCCTCCGACGCGACCGACGCGTTGCGCGCGTCCGGCGCCGAGGTGCTCGAGCTCCCGGCGCGCGACGGCCGCGCAGACTTCGCCGCCGTGCTCGACGAGCTCGGCCGCCGCGGCGTGATGGAAGTGCTGATCGAGGGAGGACCAACCGTGCTCGGCGACGCGTTCGAGCGCGGGCTCGTCGATCGCACGATCGCGTACATCGCTCCCAAGTTGCTCGGCGAAGCCGGCCCGGGCATGCTCGCCGGCGTCGTCGTGCCGAACATCGACCAGGCGAGAGAGCTCCAGTTCGTGAGCGTCCGGCGCATCGGCGCCGACTTGAAGATCGAGGCCTACCCGAGGAGATAACCCATTGTTCACAGGCATCGTGGAAGCCATGGGAAACGTCGTGCGCCTCGCGCGTCGCGGTGGAGCGATTCGCGTCGAGGTGCACATGCCGCGCGAGATCGCGGCGTCGCTGAAGATCGGTGATTCGATCTCGGTGAACGGTACGTGCGTCACCGTCACCGAGGTGACCGACGAGATGTTCGCCGCCGATCTCGTCCCCGAGACGCTCGGGCGCACGAACCTCGGCACGCTGCAACCGGGTGAGGAGGTCAACCTCGAGCGCCCGCTCGCCGCCAACGGCCGTCTCGACGGGCACATCGTGCAGGGCCACATCGACGTGGTCGGCCTCGTTCGCTCGCGCCGCAAGGTCGGGGCGCAAGAGCTGCTCGAGATAAACGTGCCGTTCGAGCTGACGCGCTACCTCGCCCCCAAAGGATCGGTCTCGGTCGACGGCGTCTCGCTGACGGTCGTGGACGTGAACAAGGATCGCTTCCGCGTCGCCCTCATACCGCACACGATCGCGACCACGACGCTCGGCAAGAAGGTGCAAGGGCAAGCGGTCAACGTCGAGGTCGACGTTCTCTCCAAGTACGTGGAGCGTCACATCGCGGCGCGCATGCCGCAGCGGCAACCGTCGATCGCGGCGCTCGTCGCGCAGCAGGACGCGGACATGCGCGCGGCGGCGGCGCCGTCACCGTCGGCATCGCCGTCGCCCGAACCGGCGACTGCGCGCGCGCAGCGTCCGGCGGTGATCCCGGCCGGGAGGCCGCAGCCTTCGCCTCCCCGTTCGCAGCCCGCGCCGAGGCCGGTACCACCGCCGCGGCAGCAGCCTCCGCGGTTCACGGCTCCGGTGACCAAGCGCGCCTCCGCCAGGACGGCCAGCGCCGCGGCACCGAAAGCCAAGGCGAAGGCACACGTGAAACCGAACCCAAAGGCTCGTCCCACGAAGAAGACCGCAGCCGCGGCGAAGCCCACGAGGTCGGCCGCGAAAACCACCAAGAAGCCGGTCGCGAAGAAAAAGCGCTGATGGCCGGTTACCCGAAGGAGCGCGCCATGTTGGCAAGCGTCGAGGAATCAGTGGAGATCATCCGCTCGGGCGGCATCGTCATCGTCGTGGACGACGCCGATCGCGAGAACGAAGGCGACTTCGTGATGGCGGCGGAGAAGGTGACGGCCGACGCCGTGAACTTCATGGCGACCCACGGCCGCGGCCTGATCTGCATGCCGATCGTGAGCGAGCGGCTCGACGAGCTGCACATCCCACCGATGGTGCCGGAGAAGGCGCTCACGCAAGACACCGCGTTCGCGATCTCGGTCGACCTCGCCGACGGCGGCACCGGCATCAGCGCGCACGACCGCGCCGCGACGGTGCAACGCATCCTCGCCGACGATGCGATACCCGACGACTTCCGCAAGCCCGGGCACATCTTCCCCTTGCGCGCGCAAGAGGGCGGCGTGCTCAAGCGCGCCGGCCACACCGAGGCCGCCGTCGACCTCGCGCGCCTCGCCGGCATGTACCCGGCGGGAGTGATCTGCGAGATCATGCACACCGACGGCACCATGGCGCGCATGCCCGACCTCGAGAAGGTCGCCGTCGAGCACGGCTTGAAGATCCTCTCCATCGCCGACCTCATCGCATACCGGCGCCGCTTCGAGCGGCTCGTGCGCCGCGAAGTCGAGGCAACGCTCCCGACCGAGTACGGCACGTTCCGCGTAATCGGGTACGAGTCGCTCGTCGACGGACGGCATCACATCGCGCTCGTGCTCGGCGACGTCGGCGACGGAGAGGACGTGCTCACGCGGATGCACTCCGAATGTCTCACCGGCGACGTGTTCGGATCGCTGCGATGCGATTGCGGCACGCAGCTCGCCGCGGCGCTGGAGCGCGTCGGCGCGGAAGGCCGCGGCGTGCTCGTGTACATCCGCGGGCACGAAGGTCGCGGCATCGGGTTGCTGCACAAGCTCCGCGCGTATCAGTTGCAAGAGCAGGGACGCGACACCGTCGAGGCCAATCTCGAATTGGGCTTCGCGGCTGACCCGCGCGACTACGGCGTCGGCGCGCAGATCCTCGTCGATCTCGGCGTGCGCTCGATGCGCTTGCTCACGAACAACCCGACGAAGCGCGCCGGCCTCGAGGGATACGGGTTGAAGATCGTCGAGCGCGTGCCGATCCAGACGTCGGCCACCGAGCACAACATCGCGTACCTCCGCACGAAGAAGGCGAAGCTCGGGCACATCCTGGAGATCGACGACGAGACGCCGCCGCTCGCGGCGGGAGGGGAGACGCGTGTCGGGCCGGATGAAGAGGCCTGACGACAACGTCGACGCGAGCCGCTACCGGTTCGCGGTCGTCGTCGCCGAGTTCCACGACGACATCACCTCTCGCCTGCTCGACGGCGCGCGTGAATGCTTCGCG
>JBIOWR010000065.1:0-24641 GCA_044868775.1 Actinomycetota bacterium | reverse complement strand
GCGTTGATCGGCGCGGTCAGCATGTAGATCGGGTCGGCCCCGCGCACGCTGAGATGGTGGATACGCGCGCGCGGCGTCCAGCCGTTGCGCTTCACGGCGGCCTCGTTGGCGATCAGCACCGCCGACGCGGCGTCGTTCGTCGGCGACGAGACCGCCGCCGTGAGCGTCTTGGCGCCGGGGAGGAGCGGCAGCGACGCCATCTTCTCGAGGCTCGTGTCCCGCGGTCCCTCGTCGACGGAGACGTCGCCGAACGGCACGATCTCGCGATCGAAGCGCCCTTCGGTTTGCGCGCGCCGCGCGCGCGTGTGCGATTCCAGCGCGAACGCTTCCATGTCCTCGCGGCTGATGTTCCACTTCTCCGCGATCAGCTCCGCGCCGTGGAATTGCGACACCGGCTCGGTGTTGTAACGCGCGACCCAACCTTCGGATCCGTGGAATGTGTGCGGCAGCCCCATCTCCTTACCGACCTTGGATGCCGTGGAGATCGGGATCATGCTCATGTTCTGCACGCCGCCGGCGACGACGACATCCATCGTGCCGCTCATCACGGCTTGCGCGGCGAAGTGCACGGCTTGTTGCGACGAGCCGCACTGGCGGTCGATCGTCACGCCCGGCACGTCTTCGGAGAAGCCGGCCGCGAGCCACGCGGTGCGCGCGATGTCGCCGGCCTGCGGGCCGATCTGGTCGATGGCGCCGAAGATCACGTCATCCACCGCGTCGGGGTCTACGCCGGACCGTTGCACGAGCGCCTTGAGGACGTGCGCGCCGAGGTCGGCCGGATGTACCTGCGACAGCGATCCGCCGCGCTTGCCGACCGGCGTCCTGCACGCTTCGACGATGTATGCCTCTGCCATGTGTGTCACCTCGTGAGGATCACGGACGAGCCGTGCCCGAACAATCCTTGGTTGATCGTCAGCCCCGTCTTTGCTCCTTCGACCTGCCGGCCCTCCGCCGTGCCGCGCAACTGCCAGGTCACCTCGCACACTTGCGCGATCGCTTGCGCCGGCACCGCTTCGCCGAAGCACGCGAGTCCACCGCTCGGGTTCACCGGCACGCGCCCGCCGAGCGTGGTCGCGCCGTCGGCGAGCAGCTTCTCCGCCTCGCCACGCCCGCACAACCCGATCTCCTCGTACCAATCCAGCTCGAGCGCGGTGGAGAGGTCGTAGACCTCTGCGAGATCGAGGTCGTCCGGACCGAGGCCGGCCTCTTCGTACGCGCGCGTCGCGATCGAGTCGCGGAACGCGACGTCCGGCGGCGGTACTACGGCGGCGGAGTCGGTGGCAATATCGGGCAGATCGGGAACCGTCTTCGGGAAGCGCGGCGTGACCGTGGAGACGGCGGCGACGCGCACCGGGCTCTTTGCGCCGGCGTGCTTGCGCGCGTACTCCATGCTCGTGAGCACGAGCGCCGCCGCGCCGTCCGACGTCGTGCATATCTGCAGCAAGCGCAGCGGATCGCTCACCATCGCGCTCGCGAGCACTTCCTCCTCGGTTACCTCTTTGCGGTAGCGCGCGTTCGGGTTGTTCTTCCCGTGCTTCGCGTTCTTGACTTTCACGCGAGCCCAGTCTCGTTCGGTCGAGCCGTACAGCGCCATGCGCCGGCGCGCATACAGCGCGAAGTACGTCGGGTTGGTTGCGCCGATCAGACGGAAGCGCAACCAATCCGGGTCGTCGCGGCGCTCGCCGGAGGCCGGCGCGAGAAATCCTTTCGGCGTCGTGTCGGAGCCTACGACGAGCGCCACGTCGCAGAGCCCGGCGAGGATGCGCGCACGCGCGACGTCGATCGCTTGCGCACCGCTCGCGCACGCGGCGTAACACGTCGCGATCTGCGCGCCGTTCCACCCGAGCGCTTGCGCGAACGTCGACGCGGCAACGTAGCCGGGATACCCGTTGCGCACGGTCTCGCCGGCGGCGACGAATTGCACGTCCTCCCAGTCGACGCCTGCGTCGCGCAACGCACTGCGTGCGGCCACGACGCCGTACTCCACGAACGACTTGCCCCACTTACCCCAGGGGTGCATGCCGGCGCCGAGCACCGCGACGCCGCTCATGCTTTCCTCCACGCCCATACGGATTCGTCGGTTCCGGCGAGCGGCTCGATCACCGTCTCCATCTGATCCCCGATCTGCAAGCCGTCGAGTGACCCGGAGATGCGGCCGAGCACGATCATCTTCTCGGTGTGCAACTCGACGGCCGCGACGCCGTACGGCTCGAACGGCTCGGGCGAGATCGCCGGCGGTGGAGGCGGGTAGTGGTTGAGGGTGTACGACCACAGCGTGCCGCGCGACGAGAGCGGAAGTCGATCGAGCTCATCGGAGGAGCACGCCGGGTTGCGGCAGAACGTCGCCGTCGGCGGGAACACGTACGTGCCGCACTGCGTGCACCGCTGGCCGACGAGATACGAGAGCGCGTCCGTCTGGAACCAGCTCGCGAAGCCCTGGTCGTGCTCGGTCGTCACGCGCGCGACCCCCTGACAAGAACTGAAACGTGTTTCACTTATTCTCGCCCGGGAAGGGCTCCGAGCGCAATCGGGAGGTCGAGCGCGCTCAGCAAGCCGGGCGGCGCTTCGCACACGGCGGGTATCGCGTTGACCAGACGCATCGCGGTGACGATGAGGCCGCCGGCGTTCTCGTCGCCGCCGTCGCCGGCGAGCGTCAGCTCGAGGTTCATGCGCGGCATCCCTTCAACGATCACGCGATAGCCGCCGACGCCCGGCGGTTGGGGCCAGTCCGGCGCAAGGTCGGCCCGCAAGCGCGTGACGTGTTCGACGACGATGCGCGGACCGCGCTCGGTGCTCGCGATCAGCTCGAAGCGCAGCGCCGCTTGCGTTCCCTCCTCGACCTTGCCCGACGGAACCTCGAACGTGTCGGGCGCCGGCCTGCGCTCGTACGTCTCGCGCACGTCGGTGACGCGGGTGCCGAGCGATGCGGCGATCGCATGTAGCACGCTTCCCCACGCCATCTGCAAGATGCGCGGCAGGAGCAGCACCGGCGTCGCGTCGAGCGAACCCCCGAAGCCCATCGTCGTGAACAGCACCTCGGGCTGGTCGTACGTCGCGTAGTTGAGCACCTCTTGCACGCGAATCTCGTCCACGCGTTCCGCCACCGATGCGAGCACGATCGGCAACACGTCGTTCGCGAAGCCGGGGTCGATGCCCGACGTGAAGCACGACGCGCCGCCGCGCTCGCACGCCGCTTGCAAAGGCTCGGTGATCTCGCGCGGCCCGCCGGCCGGGTACACGATCTGCACGAGCGACGACATCACGACGTTCTTGCCGGAGTCGAGGATGCGCACGAGATCGTTCACCGCTTCGAACGGCCGCAAGTCGGCGGTCGCCGTGTAGCAGACGCAATCCGCGTCGAGTTTCAGCAAGGCGTCCGCGTCGGTGGTGGCGACGACGCCGACCGGATCGATGCCGCACAGCTCGCCGGCGTCGCGTCCGGCCTTCGCGTCGCTCGACACCCACACGCCGGCCAGCTCCAGGTCCGGGTGACCGATGATGCCGCGCAGCGCGTAGCGGCCGACGTTGCCGGTGCTCCATTGGATGACGCGGTACGCCATGTCGCGCTCCCTTCCGAATCTGACGGTCCATCAGATACGCTACACGCTCGTGGATCTGCAATTCACTCCTGAGCAAGAGGCGTTTCGCGCCGAGGTGCGGTCGTGGCTTGCCGCGAACATGCCGCGCGAGCGGTTGCCGTCCCTCGACACACGCGAAGGCTTCACGGCGCATCGTGAGTGGGAAAGGAAGCTCGCGCACGCGCGACTGAGCGCGGTGCATTGGCCGGTCGAGTACGGCGGCCGCGGCGCAGGGCTCGTGGAGTGGCTGATCTTCGAGGAGGAGTACTGGGGAGCCGGCGCGCCGAACCGCGTGAATCAGAACGGCATCTTGCTGCTCGGGCCCACGCTGCTGGAGCACGGCACACCCGAGCAAAAGAAACGTTTCCTGCCGAAGATCGCGTCGAGCGACGAGGTGTGGTGCCAGGGATGGTCGGAGCCGGACGCCGGCAGCGATCTCGCTTCGTTGCGCGCCCGCGCGATGCGCGACGGCGACGACTGGGTGCTCAACGGACAGAAGACGTGGTGCTCGCGCGGTGCGTTCGCCGATTGGATGTTCGGGCTCTTTCGGAGCGATCCGTCGTCGGAGCGGCATCACGGGTTGACCTACGTGCTCGTGCCGCTCGACGCGCCCGGCGTCACCGTGCGGCCGATCGTGCAACTGGACGGCGAAGCGGGATTCGCGGAGGTGTTCCTCGACGACGCGCGCGTTCCCGTGACGAACACGCTCGGGCCGGTCGGCGAGGGATGGAAGGTGGCGATGTCGACCGCCGGTTTCGAGCGCGGCGTGATCTTGCGTTCGCCGGGACGGTTCCAAGCTACGGCGAAGCGGTTGATGGATCTGTGGGCGCGCTCCGGGCGGCCCGAACGGGTACGTGAGGAGGTCGTGCGCGCCTGGATGGACGCCGAAGCTTACAAGCTCCAAACGTTCTGGACGGTGTCGAAGTTGCTGGACGGGTCGCCGATCGGACCGGAAGCAAGCGTGAACAAAGTGTTCTGGTCGGAGATGGACCTCGCGATGCACGAGACGGCCTTGAGCGTGGTTGGGGAGCGCGCGCCGCTCGCGACCAACGCGGCGGAGGAGGGTCGCTGGCTCGACGGGTTCCTTTTCGCGCTCGCCGGTCCGATCTACGCCGGCACGAACGAGATCCAGCGCAACATCATCGCCGAGCGCGTGCTCGGGCTCCCGAGGTCGTAGATGCGGTTCTCGTTCAGCGACGATCAGCGCGCGCTGCAGCGCGCGGTGCGCGAGCTGCTCGACAAGGAATGCACCCCGCAACACGTGCGCGCGGCGTCGGAGACCGGCCGCATACCCGGGTTGTGGCGGAAGCTGGCGGAGACCGGCGTCGCCGGTCTGACCGTTCCGGAATCACACGGCGGCCTCGGCCTCGGATGCACCGACCTCGTGTTGATCCTGGAGGAGGCCGGGCGTGCCGCGGTGCCGGAGCCGCTCGTGGAGACCGTGGCCGTCGCCGCGCCGTTGCTCGCGCGCGGCGACGACGATCGCTGGCTCCCGGGTATCGCGAGCGGCGACGTCACCGCGACGTTCGTGAGCGACGCGGGGCTCGCGGCGCACGCCGGGTCCGCCGGCGTCGTGCTCGTGCGAGACGCAGACGGAGACGCCGTCTTTGCCGCGCCGCGTGAGGCGGTGACGATCACGCGGCAGCCGTCGCTCGACCCGACGCATCCGTTGTTCGAGATCGGTGGTGCCGCCGGCGCCGGCACACGAATCGCGAACCTCGGCGAGGAGGCGTTCGACCGCGCGGCGTTCGGCACGGCGGCCGTGTTGCTCGGCATCGCGGAGCGCGTGATCGAGATGGCGGCCGCATATGCGAAAGAGCGGAAGCAGTTCGGAAGGCCGATCGGTTCGTTCCAGGCGGTGAAGCATCTGCTCGCGAGCGCGTTCGTGCGCGTGGAGTTCGCGCGTCCGGTCGTGTATCGCGCCGCGGCGACGATCGACGGCGGCGAGGTGAACCGCGCGCGCGACGCGTCGCACGCGAAGGCGGCCGCGACCGAAGCGGCGACGATCGCGTGCAAGGCGGCGCTGCAAGCGCACGGCGCGATCGGGTACACCGAGGAGCACGACCTCCACCTGTGGTTGCGGCGCGCATGGACGCTCGCGTCGTCGTTCGGCGACGCGTCGTGGCATCGCGAGCGCCTCGCGCGGCTCGTCCTCCCATGAATGCAGCGATGTGGTACGCGGCGCTGTTTGCGATCGGCACTGGAGTCGTCATCGCAGGCTTCTGGATCGTCGCGCTGGCGATCGGAACGCACCAGCGCTTGCTGGCCGGCCGCACCGACGCGCGCGCGCACGTCGCCGCGGAATTCGTCACCGCCGCGCTGCTGGTCGCGGGCGGCATCGCAACGATCGCGCGCCCGGCGGCGACGTCCTCCGCGTTGCTGTACGGCCTCGGAGGAGGAGCGCTGACGTACGCGCTCGTGGAGGCTCCCGCGCATTACGTGCGCACGGGGCTGAAGCCGGTGGCCTGGGCGGCGTGGAGCGCGTGGCCGTTCGCCCTGGCGGCGTTCGTCGCACGGTACGCCGGATGATTCGCTTCGACGCGGCGCTCGAGGAACGCGTGACGGCGAACGTGTCGGCGTTTGCCCGGGCCAACGCGCCGGTTGACGACTCGCTGCGTGCCGCCGCAGTGGCGGTCACGATCGTGGGCGACGACGACGGCGTCGCGTGCTTCTTGCTCACGCGCCGCGCAACCGGCCTGCGGCGGCACGCGTCGCAATGGGCGATTCCCGGAGGACGCATCGAACCCGGCGAAGACCCGGCCGGCGCGGCACTGCGCGAGCTGCACGAGGAGCTGGGGCTTTCGATCTCGGAGAGGAGCGTGCTCGGAACCCTGGACGACTACCCGACGCGCAGCGGTTACCTCATCACGCCGGTCGTGGTGTGGGGCCCGGAACGGCCGCGCCTGCAGCCGCATCCGGACGAAGTCGAGTCGGCGCACCTCATCCCGTTCCACACGCTCGACGAGCCGGACGTGCCCAGACTGCTCGAGGGCGAGGATCCGCAGCGACCGATCATTCAGCTGCCGTTGTACGGGCGCTTCGTGCACGCACCGACCGCGGCGATCCTCTATCAGCTTCGCGAAGTTGCGCTCCACGCACGTCACACCCGCGTCGCACACTTCGACCAGCCGCCGTTCGCATGGAAATGAGCAGGATCGCCGGGGCACGGCGTCGAACGTCAACGCGCATGCGCGTCCTGCGTTTGATCCTCGGGATGGCCCTCGCGGCGCCCATGCTGCTCGCAAGCGCGGGATCCGCCGACACGGTCGACGGTCCGTTGAAGCGACGGGACACGTGGTTGGTGGACGCGCACGGACGCGTCGTCATCCTCCACGGCGTGAACATGACCGCGAAGATCGCGCCGTACAAACCGTCCGCGCTCGGCTTCGACGCAGACGACGCCGCGTTCCTCCAAGACGAAGGCTTCAACACCGTGCGCCTCGGCCTCATCTACAAAGGGCTCGAGCCGCAGCGGGGCGTGTTCGACAACGCATACCTTGAAGACATCGCCGCCACCGCACGCGTGCTCGGCGATCACGGGATGAACGTGCTGGTCGACTTCCATCAAGATCTCTTCAACGAGCAGTTCAACGGCGAAGGATTGCCGGACTGGTACGTGATGGACGACGGGTTGCCGCATCAGCCCGATGCGGGATTCCCAGGCAACTACTTCGTCATGCCGGCGCTGTGGCGCGCGTTCGATCACCTCTGGGCGAACGACGACCTCCCGGGCGGAGGAAAGCCGTGGGACACCTTCGCGAACGCGTGGGTGCACGCCGCGCAACGACTCTCCCAGGAGCCGAACGTGTTCGGCTACGACGTGTTCAACGAGCCGTGGCCGGGATCGCAGTATCCGACGTGCGTCAACCCGTTCGGCTGTCCGCTGTTCGACCGGCGCATCACCGAGTTCTTCTCCAAGGTCTTCTCGCGCATCCGGACCGTCGATGACTCGCGCGTCGTCATGTACGAGACGCACCCGGTGTTCGGCGGAGGCGGCGACGTGAGCTTCGGTGACACCGGCGACGACAACGCGGCGTTCTCGTTCCACGTCTACTGCCTCGGCGCGCTCGTCGGCTTGCCGTCCGAGCTCGGCGACCTCAACTGCCCGCTCGGCGAGGACCGCCCGTTCGAGCGCGCGCACGCGCAAGCGAACCGCACCGGCGACGCGTTGCTGCTCACCGAGTTCGGCGCCACCGACGACCTCGACACGATCCTGCGCGACCTCGACGCGGCCGACCGGCACATGGTGGGCTGGCAGTACTGGACGTATTACGGCAAGGACGTGTGTTGCGACCGGCCGCACGAGGGCATCATCGTCGACCCGCACCAGCCGCCGGCCGGCGCGAACGTCAAGAGCGCGAAGCTCGACGTGCTCACGCGTCCGTACCCGCGCGCGATCGCGGGCATTCCTCAGGGATGGCGTTTCCATTGGGATGCAGCGGACAAGCTCTTCGAGCTCGCGTACACGGCGGAGGACGCGATCGACGCGCCCACGGAGATTTCTGTGCCGTTGCGCCAGTATCCGAACGGTTACACCGTGACGGTGGACGGCCCGGCGACGGTGACGAGCGCGCCCGGAGCGATGGTGCTCACGCTGGCAACGACCGGCGACGGTGTCGTGCGCGTTACGGTCAGGCGATAAACGGCTACATCGACGCGGCGGCCGCGTCGCGCATGCGCTTGGTGCGGTGCACCGGATCGGGGTCGAGCTTCGGCAACACGTGCGTGCCGAACAGGCGGATGCTTTCGAGCGCTGCGTCGATCGGCAAGTCCACCGGCAACCCGAACACAACTTGATCGGCGCCGACGCTCTCGTACTTCTTCACTTGCTCGTAGACCTCGTCCGGGTCGCCGCACAGCAAATAGCCTTCCTTGATGCGGTACTCGATCTCGGCGAGGTCCGGTTCCGGCAGCGTCTTCGACCAGTCGGGTACGCCTTGCGGCTTCGGGAAGGTGTCGTGGTAGCGGAACACCAGCGACTGCAACCGCCCGCTTCCCATGCCTGCCGCCACTTCGCGGGCTTTGCGTCCATCTTCCAGGCACACGACGGAGTTGGTGATCATCACGTTGTCGTTGACCCAATCGCCGATGGGCTCCGCTTCGCCGATCGCTTTCTTGTACGCCTCGATCATCGGCGCCATCGCTTTCGCGGCGGAGAAGTTGAACCCGATGACGCCGAAGCCGCTACGCGCGGCCTTTTCGTACGTCGGCGGGTTGCCGGCCGCTTGCCACATCGGAGGGTGCGCCTTGCCCCATGGCTTCGGCAACACGTTGCGCTCGGGCACGCGGAACGACTCGCCCTCGAACGAGTACTGCGTCTCGCGCCACATGCGCGGGAACTCTTTGGCGACCTCGTCGAACATCGCCTTGGTGTCGTTCGTCGACGCGATGTCGAAGCCGGTGACCTCGCGACTCCCGGCGCCGCGTCCCATGCCGAACTCGAAACGCCCTTGCGACAGGTGATCCATCATCGCGACGCGCTCCGCCACGCGCACGGGGTGGTTCACCGGCGGGGAGATGTTCCAGATCGCCGACCCGATATGGATGCGCTCGGTGACGCCGGCGAGGTACGCGAGGAAGATCTCGGACGCCGACAGGTGCGAGTATTCGTCGAGGAAGTGATGCTCGGACACCCACACGTACTTGAAGCCCGAACGGTCCGCCTCGCGCGCGAGCGCGACGTCGTTCATGAACGAGGTGTGCTCGTAGTCGGGGTTCTCCGCGACGCGACGGTTGGGGACGTGCCCTTGCAGGAAGAGGCCGAACTCCATGGGTGCGTCTCCTCTCGCGCCGTGCCGGTCTACCGCGCCGGCCTCCGGCCGGCCTCGCGGCCGTGCCGGATTCGTGGCCAGAGCCTACGTTCCCGGCGGCCCGCCGGTCAAGAACACGTTCTAGTTTTTGGAGCGAACGCGCAGGCAGCAGCCGCTTTCAAGCAGGAGTTTTGGACGTCGCGTCGAATACCGTTCGTATCGACCTCACCAGGAGGGGTCCCACATGCGCCGCTTGCTGCCGATCGCCATCCTCGCCCTCGCAACGTTCGCCGGCGCTCCGTCGCGCGCGGCCACCGTCATCACGTGCGGCGACCCGAACCTCAAGATTCGCAACTCGACGCTCGCGGTGGTGCAGCACGACGGCACCAGCGGGTGCATCGTGGAGTTCACCGTCACCTCGCAGACGTCGGCCACCGTTCACTTCGACCTGTTGAAGCTCGAGGCGGGTGTAGTCGACGTCGCGATTCCGGCCGGGCAAGGCGGAAAGCATCCGTGCCCCGAGACCGAGGACAACTCGTTGGGCAACTGTTACGCGTCGGCGTCGAACATCGCGCACACCAACGACTCCGCCGACGTGCACTGGCCGGTGCTGCGTCCCGGAACGTTCAAGTTCACCGCGTCGGTGAACGGCGTCGGCGGGTGGGCGGTCACGTTCACCGTGGCCTGACATCCAGCGCGTGGCGTATCGCCGCCACGACGTCGTGGCTCGCGTGCATGACGTCCCGCCACGTCACGTGCAATACCCGCCAGCCTGCGGTCGTGAGTGCATTCCGGCGGGAGAGGTCGCGTTGCCATCTGGCCCGGCCGGAGTGCCAGGCGTATCCGTCCGCCTCGACTGCGAGCTTCGCGTCGGGCCACGCGAAGTCGACGACGGCGAGGAGCCTCCCGTGCCCGCGCACCTCGTGCTGGGTGATCGGCGGTGGGATGCGCGCGTTTCGAAGTGCTCGCAGGAGCCTCGTCTCGAACACGCTCTGCGGAACCTCTGCTGCGACGCCCCGCCGGCGCGCGAGTTCGCGCAGCGTCGCGCAACCCGGCTTGCGGCCCAGCTCGTCGAGGCGCCATGCGATTCTGGAGATCGACGTGAGCTTCCGTCTCAGCGCGTCGTCCAGCGCCTCCTCCAGCGCGTCCTTGCAGACGACTGCCGCCAGGTCGATGAGCGTGCGCGTCGGTGTCGTCACCGGAATCCCGTCGACGGTGGTCACGTCCACCGCCGGCATATCGAGCACCTCGTGCTGGATGAGGCCGTGCCGGCGCGCCCGACGTCCACGCAGAACCAAGATTTCGATCGGGGCCGGGTCTAACTCCGGCAACTTCCAAAGCGCGGCGGCGGTCCGGTGGGATGCGACGGCGCCTTCGCGACCTGTCAGGCACGCCGCCATGACGCCCCGGCGCCACGACGAGGGCGTTCCGGCGACCGCGTAGACGCTCGCCGCGAGGCGAATCCAACGGCGGGCGGTGATCCGGCGCTGAATCATGCTCTTCGTCGCGCCGCTGCGCATTGCCTGGGCGCGAGAGAACACGCCGTGCTGCGTTCGAGCGATCCGCGCGACGGCGACATCGACACGTTCATGCGTGCAAGAGGACTCGTATCCGGAACCCATGCACGCATGAACGAAGCACCGCGGCGAGTGGAAGTCGAAAGCGGGAGTTTCGAGAAGGTCAGGCCTGCGCGTTTTACGGGTGCTGGCTACTCACCGACACGACCTCGCCGGTCATGTACGAGGCGAGGTCGCTCGCAAGGAACACGATCACGTTCGCCACCTCCCACGTTTCCGCCGAGCGCTTGAACGCTTCGAGCTGTACCAGCTCTTGCAGCTCGTTCGCGTCCATCACCTTTTCGAGGAAGGGGTGCATCGCGAGGCTCGGCGCGACGGCGTTGACGCGCACGCCGTGGGGCGCGGCCTCCATCGCGGCGGCGCGCGTGAGCGCGGAGATGGCGGCTTTCGCGGCGGCGTAATGGCCCTGGCCCGCTTGTGCGCGCCACGCGATCACCGAGGAGAGGTTGACGATCGAGCCCGCGCCGCGCGGCTGCATGTGCTGCAACGCGGCGCGCAGGCAGCGGAACGTGCCGTTGAGCGATACGTCGATGACGGCGTTCCATTGCTCGTCGGTCATGTCGGCGACGTTGGCGGTACCGCCGAGGCCGGCGTTGTTGACCACGACGTCGAGGCCGCCGGTATCGGCGATCGCCTTGGAGAAGAGCGCGTCCACTTGATCCTGCTGCGTCACGTCGCACGGGATCGCGAGCGCGCCGTCCAGCTCGTTCGACGCCTCCGCGAGGCGCCGCTCGTGCTTGTCGCTGATCACGATGCGCGCGCCTTCTTCGAGGCAGCGCTTTGCGGTGGCAAAGCCGATGCCGGCCCCGGCCGCTGCGGTGACGAGCACGGTCTTGCCCTTCAGCAGGTCGTGACTCTCGGGGTACGGCGGCGGCTCAGGCATCGAACAGCCCTCGTGCGATCGCGGCGCGATGCTCCGTCGCGGTTCCGTACGCGTTCTCCAGCGCCTTCGCACGCTTCAGCCATAGGTGAAGGTCGTGCTCCCACGTGAACCCAATCCCGCCGTGACACTGCAGCGCTTCCTGGTTCACGAGCTTGGAGGTCTCGCTCGCATGCGCCTTCGCCGCGTGCGCCGCGGTGACCGCGTCGGGGAGGCCGTGGGTGTCGGCGTACGCCGCGTACCACGCGAGCGGGCGCGACGACTCCACCGCGACGTGCATGTCGGCGAGCTTGTGTTGCACGGCCTGGAACGAGCCGACCGGCTTGCCGAACTGCTTGCGGCTCGCGACGTAGGACTGCGTCATCTCGACCAGGCGCATGCCGATGCCGTTCAGCACCGCGGCCGTCGCCACCGCCGCACGCGCCAGCATGCGCTGCGCGTCGTGCGAGACGAGCGTCGTCGTCTCTACGTCGTCGATGGTGAAGATACGCCGGGCGAGGTCGATGGAGCGCGCCGGCTTGCAGGAGAAGTCGCCGCTCATCACGAGGTGCACCTCGTCGCCGCGTTGCAGCAACAGCGCATCGGCAACGTCGGCGTCGAGCACGAACGGCGATGCATCGACGCCCACGGAGACGACCAAGTCGCCGGTGGCGAGGCGTTGCTGGAGACCGGCGTCGTCCAGCGTTGGGGCTGCGATCGCGGCCGTCTCGACGAACGGGCCCGGCAGCGCGCTGCGTCCGGCCTCCTCGAGCACGAGCACGAGATCGAGCATGGTGCCGCCGGAGCCACCGTGCTTTTCCGGAACGGCCAGGCCGAGGATGCCGACCTCCGCGAGCATCTTCCACGTGCGCGCGTCGCGCTCGGCCCCGTTCCACAGCTCGCGCAGGCGCGCCGGCGAAGACTCCTTCTCGAACAGGTCGCGCGCCATGTCGCGCAGCGCGTATTGCTCTTGTGTGAAGTCGAAGTCCACGCTCATCCCTTCGGCAACGCCAGCACGCGCTGCGCCACGATGTTGCGCTGGATCTCGCTCGTGCCTGCATAAATCGTTGCCGCGCGCGCGAACCAATACTTGCGGTGCCAGCGCGCGGGGCTTGTCTCCTCCGATTCGGCGTGCGGGCCGAGCAACTCCATACCGAATTCGTACATGCGCCGCTCGAGCTCCGACCACAACAGCTTCGTGATGCTCGCCTCCGGACCGATCGACTCGCCGCGCGCGAGGCGTGTGAGCGTTCGCAGCGCGTGCAGCCGGTAGGACTCGGCCTCGCAGTACAGCGCGGCGATGCGATCGCGCACGATCGGGTCTTGCGAAAGGCCTCGCGCCCGCGCGATCGCCACCAGCTCGCGCACGTCGCGAGCGTACCGCGCCGCGGCTTTGGACGGAGCGTCGCGCTCGAAGCCGAGCGTCGTCATCGCTACCGACCAGCCCGCGTTGACGTCGCCGATGACGTTGGAGACCGGCACGCGCACGTCGGTGAAGAAGACTTCCGCGAAACCTGCCTCGCCGTCGAGCTGCACGAGCGGCCGCGCCTCGACGCCCGGCGAGCGCATGTCGATCGCAAGGAACGTGATGCCGGCGTGCTTCGGCGCATCGGGGTCGGTGCGCACGAGCGCGAATATCCAATCCGCGAACGCACCGTACGACGTCCAGATCTTCTGCCCGTTGACCACGAAGTGATCGCCTTCGCGCACGGCGCGCGTCGCGAGGCCGGCGAGGTCGCTGCCCGCGTCGGGCTCCGAGAAACCTTGCGACCACAGGTCGTCCGCCGACAGGATGCGCGGAAGCCACGCGCGCTTCTGCTCCTCCGTGCCGTGAACCATCAGCGTCGGCCCCATCAGGTTCACGCCGATCTGCGTCACGCGCTCGGGCGCTCCGGCGAGGAAGTACTCCTCCTCGAAGATGGCTTGGGTCACCGCGTCCGCGCCGCGCCCGCCGTACTCAACCGGCCAGCGCAGGCCCGCATATCCGGCCGCATGCACGGTCTTCTCCCAGTCGCGGTGCGCGTCGATGCCCTCGCGCGTTCCCGACGACGGCAAGCCGCGCGGGGCTTTCTCCAACAGCCACGCGCGCAGCTCGGCGCGGAACGCTTCTTGCTCGGGCGTGAACTCCAGATCCACCGGGATGCCCCCGCGACTCGAAATCTGACGGGGCATCATATTACGGTGTCATGTCCGGCGGCCCGACCCGAAGGGAGATCACGTTGCGATTCGGCATCACGATGTTCGTCACCGACACGTCGATCGCTCCGGGCGAGCTTGCGCGCGAGGTGGAGGAGCGCGGCTTCGACTCGTTGTTCTTCCCCGACCACACGCACATTCCCTCGGCGCGCATCACGCCGGCGCCGATGGGGGAGCCGCTGCCGGGTCAGTATGCGCGAATGCTCGACGTGTTCATCGCGCTGACGGCAGCGGCGGGCGCCACGCAACGCTTGCGCATCGGCAGCGCGGTGGCACTCATCGCGCAGCGCGATCCCATCGTGACCGCGAAGGAAACGGCGACGATCGACTTGCTATCGAACGGACGGCTCACGCTCGGCGTGGGGTTCGGGTGGAACGTGGAGGAGATGGCCGACCACGGCGTCGCGTACGAACAACGCCGTGCGGTGGTGCGCGAGAAGATGCTTGCGATCCAGCGGTTGTGGAGCGACGAGGTCGCGAGCTTCGACGGCGAATACGTGCGGCTGTCGCCGAGCTGGTCGTGGCCGAAGCCGGTGCAGCGGCCGCGTCCTCCGGTGCTCGTCGGCGGCGGCGCCGGACCGAAGCTGTTCGCGCATATCGCCGAGTACGCGGACGGCTGGATACCGATCGGTGGTCGCGGCATCGCGAAATCGCTCCCCGATCTTCAAAAGGCGTTCGAAGACAAGGGGCGCGACCCCAAGCAGATACGCGTGATGCCGTGCGGCACGATCCCGGAGGCGAAGAAGATCGAGTATCTGATCTCGGTGGGATCGACCGAGATCGTGCTCGGCGCGGATACCGGTGCGCGCGACGTGGTGCTGCGGCAGCTCGACGACTACGCGAAGATCATCGCGCCGTTCCGGGGTTGAATCCGATGGCGTACGACGCGTTCGCAACGCTCACGTTCGAGCGGCCCGAGGACGGCATCCTGCGCATGGTGCTCGACGCGCCGGGACTGAACGCGGCCGGCCACGACATGCACCGCGAGCTCGCGGAGATCTGGCCGGTGATCGACAAGGACCCGGAGACCCGCGTCGTCATCGTGCGCGGCGCAGGCACGGCGTTCTCGGCCGGCGGCAGCTTCGATCTCATCGAAGACATGGCCGGCGACTTCGCGGTGCGCACGCGCGTGCTGCGCGAGGCGCGCGACCTCGTCTACAACATCATCAACTGCTCCAAGCCGATCGTCTCCGCGATGCACGGTCCCGCGGTGGGCGCCGGCCTCGTCGTGGGGTTGCTCGCCGACGTCTCCATCGCGAGCCGGTCTGCGCGCATCATCGATGGCCACACGCGGCTCGGCGTTGCGGCAGGCGATCACGCCGCGATCTGCTGGCCGCTGCTCTGCGGCATGGCGAAGTCGAAGTACCACTTGCTGACGTGCGAACCGGTAAGCGGCGAGGAGGCGGAGCGCATCGGCCTCGTATCGCTGTGCGTTGACGACGACGAGCTGCACGACCGGGCGTTGCGCGTTGCGCGGCAGCTCAAGAGCGGATCGCAGAGCGCGATTCGCTGGACGAAGCACACGCTCAACAACTGGTATCGCATGATGGGCCCGGTGTTCGACGCGTCGCTCGCGTACGAGTTCTACGGCTTCGGAGGGCCCGACGTGCGCGAAGGCCTGCAAGCACGGCGCGAAAAGCGAGACGCGAACTTCACTGGGCCGGCGAGCGAGTAAAGCTCAAGCGCTGGGCTCGGACCCGAACACTCCGACGAACGACACGCACTCGCCGGGGCCGCCGCCGAGGTTGTGCGTGAGCGCGAGCTTCCGTCCGGCGGCGATGGACTTGATCGTGCGCTCCGGCGGTGCCTCGCCGCGCAGCTGCAACCAGCATTCGAACAGCATGCGCAAACCGCTTGCGCCGATCGGGTGGCCGAACGCCTTCAGCCCGCCATCCGGGTTCACCGGCAGCTCGCCGTCGAGGTCGAACGTGCCGGCGAGCACTTCCTTCCACGCGAAGCCACGCTCCGCGAAGCCGAGGTCCTCCATCAACACCAATTCGGTGGGTGTGAAGCAATCGTGTACTTCCGCCATCGCGATCTCGGCGCGCGGATCGGTGACACCCGCTTGCCTGTACGCGTCCTCCGCGGAAGCGACGACTTCGGGGAACGTCGTGAAGTCGTACTCGGGGTCGATCAAACCCAAAGCGGGCCCGGCTACGAACGACAACCCCTTCACGTAAATGGGCTTGTCGGTGTACTTGTGCGCGTCCTCCGCGCGAACGACGATCGCCGCCGCCGAACCGTCCGACACGCCGGAGCAATCGAAGATGCCGAGCTGTCCGGCGACGAGCGGCGCGTCGCAGATCGTCTCCTTGGAGACTTCCTTGCGGAACTGCGCGCGCGGGTTCTTGGCGCCGTTCTGATGGTTCTTCCACGCGATGCGCGTGATGACGTCCTTCAGCTCGTCGGGGTCGACGCCGTACTTCTTCGCGTACGCGGGTGCGAGCAGCGAGAAGTTCGCCGGCGCGGTGACTTCGCCGCGCCCGGTGCCGTCGGACGGCGGGTTCACGCCGACGAGGCCGGAGAAGCCGGAGTCCTTCAGCTTCTCGACGCCGATCGCCATGACGACGTCGAACGCGCCCGACGCGACCGCGTAGCACGCGCCGCGCAGCGCTTCCGATCCGGTTGCGCACATGTTCTCGGTGCGCGCGACCGGCTTGTACGGCAGCGACAGCGGACGGCTGAGCGTGAGCCCCGACACGCCGGAGATCGCCGTGCCGAGCCAGAACGCGTCGATGTCGTCGAGCGTGACGCCGGCCGACGCGACTGCGTCGGACGAGGCGTCGACGAGGAGGTCGTCCGCGGAGGACTCCCAGCGCTCGCCGAAGCGCGTGCAGCCCATGCCGATCACCGCGACGCGATCCCGAATCCCTCTCGACGCCATGACGGGTTCCTCCCTACGACGTGGCCCGGCGCACGGGCCGCGCCTTCCAGAAGTAATTATGGACCCCGCGCGAGGTGACGAACCTGCGGAACGTCATCTCGACCTCCAGGCCGATCTCGAGCTCGCTCGGGTTCACGTCGGTGAGCTGGCAGCGATACCGGCCGCCGCCGTCGAAGTCGAGCACGGCCACCGACACCGGCGGGCTGAGCGAGTACGCGAGCCGGTCGACGGTGTACGTCGCGATGCGCGCGTGCGTGTCGGCGAGGGGTTCGGGCGTCATGCGGTCGGGGGTGTGACAGCGCACGCACACGCGCGCGGGCGGCAAGTGGCGCATGCCGCACTCCTCGCAACGCGAGCCGACGAACGCGAACTTCCACTCCTCGCGGCGGAACGACGGGGGAGCGGCCGGCGCGTCGGGGTCGGGCCTGCGCGGCGGCTCCCGGTCGAGGTTGCCGCGCCAGGTGAGGAACGTCGCGTACGGCAGCGCGTCGTTGCCTGCGGCGATCTGCGAGGCCACGGACGCGGCGTGTGCGTTCGAGCGCCGTTTCACCAACGCATCCGTGGTGCGCAACACGATTGCCGTCGCGCCGTCGGCGAGCACGACCACCGCGACGATCTCTCCGGCGTTCGCGCGGTCGAGCGCGCTTGCGAGCAAGATCCCCGCGTGCGCGGTGCCGGTGTTGCCGATGCTGTCGAGCAGCTGCGGCACGATCGCCTCTTTGCGCACGCCGGCCGCACTTGTGAACGCGCGCACGGCGCGACCGTGCACACCCGCGACGACGAAGTGGTCGACGTCCTCGGGCGTGAGTCGCGCTTGCTTCAAGGCGTCGGTGAAGGCCGCTTCCGCGAGCGGCGCGTACGCGTGCTCGCCGAAGCGCTCCTCCCAGACGCGCGAGGCGCGCTCGCCGGGGAGGCGCCACCGGTCGAGGAACTCCGCCGTGGAGGACGCGGACGCGATGACCTCGGCGAGGGGTGGTGAGTCACCCCCGAATACGAACGCCGCCGCGCCGTCGCCGCCGTCCCGCTCGTCGGCGCCACCCGGCAACCCGGTGCGAATGTCGGAGAGGATCGCAAGCGTCGGCGTCGCGGCGTCATTCGCCGCCAGCAACGCGCCGACGCCACTGCGCACCGCTCCACCCATGTCCACCGCGAGCGCCGCGTCGTCGAGCCCGAGCGCGGCGTGGATCGCCGTGGCGTTGGTCTTGTCGAGATACGCGGGCGCCGCGGTCGCGAAGAACAACCGGCGCGGCGTTTCGCCGAGCGAACGCAGCGCGATGCGCGCGGCCTCCACGCCCATCGACGTCGTGTCCTCGTCGTGCGACGCGACCGCGCGCGTGCCCTTTCCGCCGCCCGACCCGAGCGCGGCGCCGATCTCGCTGCGCTTCAGCCGGTTGTACGGAACGTAGGCGCCGTATGCGGTGAGCCCGCCCATGCGATCAAGCGTACCGACTCCGATAACATCGCGTCACAAACGGCGCGTTTGGGGGAGCAAACACATGGGGCCGCTCGCAGGAATCAAGATCGTGGAGATCGCCGGGATCGGACCCGGTCCGTTCTGCGCGATGATGCTCGCGGACATGGGCGCCGACGTCGTGCGCATCGACCGCCCGGCGTCGAGCGGCGGCGGCATGTCGGTCATCTCCACCGACGAGCGCAAGCAAGTGCTGAACCGGGGCCGGCGTTCGGCCGTCGTCGACCTCAAGCACCCCGACGGCGTCGCGACCGTGCTGCGCATCGTCGAGCGCGCCGACGCGCTCATCGAGGGATTTCGTCCGGGCGTGATGGAGCGGCTCGGGCTCGGACCGGAGGCGTGCCTCGCGCGCAACGCGCATCTCGTGTACGGGCGCATGACCGGCTGGGGCCAGGACGGCCCGCTCGCGCACACCGCCGGCCACGACGTGAACTACATCGCGCTCGCCGGAGCGCTCGACTCGTTTCGCCGTGCCGGGGAGAAGCCGACGCCGCCGGTGAACCTCGTCGGAGATTTCGGCGGAGGAGGGCTGCTGCTTGCGTTCGGCATCGCGTGCGCGTTGGTGGACGCGTCGAGGTCGGGCATCGGTCAGATCGTGGACGCCGCGATGGTGGACGGCGCGGCCGTGCTCATGTCGATGATGTATGGGCTGTACGCGCAAGGCGCGTGGACCGACGTCGCCGGCACGAACATGCTCGACACCGGCGCGCCGTTCTACGAGGTGTACGAGACCGCCGACGGGCGCTTCGTGTCGGTGGGCGCGCTCGAAGAGCCGTTCTACCAAGCGCTCGTGAAGGGCCTCGGCGTCGACGACTTGCCGCCGCGGTTCGACATGACGCAGTGGCCGGCGTTGCGCGCGCGCTTGACGGAGATCTTCAAGACGAAGACGCGCGACGAGTGGGGCGAGATCTTCTACGGCAGCGACGCGTGCGTGATGCCGGTGTACACGATGACGGAGGCGCCGAAGCAACCGCACAACGTCGCGCGCGGCACCTTCGTGGAGCGCGACGGGATCACGCAGCCGGCGCCGGCGCCGCGCTTCAGCCGGACGAGCCCGGAGCCGGGAGCGCTGCCGCCGGAACCGGGCGAGCACACCGACGAGGTCTTGAGCCAGTACGGGTTCGACTCGGCCGAGATCGAGCGCTTGCGCGAGTCCGGCGCGATCGCCTGAGCCCTCGCGCGTAACCGCCGCCGTCCGCGCCGCCCGTGCGCGTCCCGACCTCCCGGCGGTTCCGACCGAACGGCAGGAAAACCCCCACCCGGGGCCGAACCCCTCACGAATCAGGGCCAACGAAAGACTTCGGAGGGATCGATGAAACCCGCTCGCCTGTTGCTCCTGCTCGCCGCGGTTGCGTCCGCGGTTCTGCCCGGCATCGCGCGCTCGAACACGCCGGTGTCGCTCGTGATGGCCGGCGTCGGCATCGCCGACGCGACGTGGCATGCCGGAGTCGGCAGCGGCCAGTACACCGAGAAGGATCCCAACGTGCTCAACCTTGCGACCGGCGGCGAGATCGACCCGCACAGCCACTCCATCACGCAGCGCCACTCGTACGGCGTGCACTCGCGGCTCAGCTATCGCGCGCTCGTCGTCCAAGGCTCCAACGGAAAGCGCGTCGCGCTCGTCAAGACCGACGGCTACCTCGCGAGCGACCTGCTGACCCGCCGCGCGGTGCAGATCTTGAAGCAGAGCGGCTCCGCGATCGGCTACGACCAGATCATGCAAACGGCGAGCCACAACCACTCCTCGCCGTTCTACATGAGCCCGTCGTGGGGCGTGTGGCTGTTCCAGGACGTGTTCGAGATCCGCGTCTTCGAGTACCACGCGCGTCAAATGGCCGCGGCGATCCTCGAAGCCGAGCGCAAGTTGCAGCCGGCGAAGATGGGAGCGACGACGATCCGTCACACGATCTTCAAGGGCATGATCGCGAGGAGCGGCATCGGCGACGACGGCACGCCCATCGGTTATCCGGAGACGTACCACAAGTCCGATTGGACGCCGTTCAACGGCCACAGCGACGACGGCGTCGTCGTCGCGCGCTTCGACAACGTGGAGACCGGCGCGCCGATCGCGGTGTGGGTCAACCACGGGCAGCATCCCGAAGGTCTCGACGACTACGATCTCATCACCGCCGACTACCTCGCCCCGCTCGAACGCATGGTGCAGCGGCGCACCGGCGCGCCGCTCGTGTACAGCCAGGGCGACGTCGGCAGCGCGGAAGGCCCGTCGCTCAACAACCGCGACGAGACGCTGCCCGACGGCGTGCGGCGCGCGTGGGCGCACACCGGTCACGCGCAGGCGGAACGCGGCGCGCGCTACCTCGCCGACTCGATCGTGCAGGCGTACGAGGAGATCGGCCGCGGCGGAGGGCAGATCCCCTTCACGAGCGACTTCCCGGTCGGGTACGTGAACGGCTTCGTGCCGCTGCCCGTATCGCATCCGTACGCGAGCGTGTCCAACTGCCGCACCGAGACGACGGTCGAGGGCGCGCCGGGATCGCCCATCCTCGGTTTGCCCGACTGCGAGCGCGGCGGTGGTAGGGCGGACAAGACCAACCTGCTATGGGAGAACCTCAAGGCGCACGGCATTCCGCTGCCCGAGCACTACGACGCGCCGTCGTTCGCGGCGGTCGAGGAGACGATGCGCTTGCACCTGCAGGCGTTCCGCCTCGGCGAGATGGTGATCGCGTCGTGCGCGTGCGAGGCGCAGATGGAGATCATCCTCAACTTCGAGACGCGCTCGGACAAGATCCAGGGCAACGAGCACCGCGGCTACGACTGGTCGCAGTGGTGCGAGCCCGTCGTCGCGGGCCAGCCCGAGGGCGACTGGCATTGCAAGAAGTACAACAGCAAGGACCTCGCGAACGAAACCGAGTACGACGCGCCGTTCCCTGCCGCGCGCATGGCGCGCATGAAGGCGCAAGTCAACAATCCCGCCGACGGGTGGGACAAGGTCGAGAACGCGCTCGCCGCGAACGCCGAACCCTCCGACCCGGCAAAGATTTGGGGCAACTTCAGCACCGGCGAGCTGAACGCGAGCGACGGATACGCGATCGCGGTGGGCGTCGGTCACGCGGGCGACTACAACGGCTACACCGTGTCGTATCGCGAGTACATGAGCTACGACCACTACCGCAAGGCGCTCACGTGCTGCGGCTCGCACACGGCCGACTACATGGCTACCCGGATGACGGCGATGGCGCGCGCGTTGCGTTCCTCCGACGAGACGATGTGGAAGGTGCCGGAGGAACCGCTCGCGCCGGTAGGTCTCGTCGACGAAGCGCGCCTCGTTGCGCAAGCCGAGGCGATCGGCGCGGCGTCGTCCGCCGCTTACGACGAGTGGTGGCGGGCGCTGCCCAACGACGCCGGTCCGGCGGCGCCGCTCGCGCAACCGGCGAGCGCCGTCGAGCACTTCGGCGCGGCGCACTTCTCGTGGCGTGGAGGCTCCAACGCAGTGGACAACCCCACGGTCGAGGTGCAGCGCCTCGTGAACGGCGAGTGGACGGATTACGCCGACCAGACCGGCGAGGTGCAAACGATGGTGACGTTCCCCGAGGGCGCCGAAGGCGTTGTCAATACTTACGCCGGAAACCAGGAGTGGAAGTGGACGGCGTCGTTCGAAGCGTACGGCGGGTGGCCCACGCCGCTCGGGAGCGTTCCGTTCGGCGACTACCGCTTCGTCGTCAACGGCAAGATCCGTCAAGGCGGGGAGGACGTCGCGTACACCTTCGCATCCGACGCGTTCTCGGTGGTTCCGCGCACCAACATCGTTCCGCAGAGCGTGTCGGTGAGCGGCGGCGACGTGTCCTTGGTTGTTCCCGATTCGGTGTACCCGCGCACGTACACGTCGCCGTTCCGCCACATCCGGGATGACGGCAACCAGATCATCTGCCGCACGTGCACGTTCCGCCCGTGGGCGTCGCGCGGCGCGATCGCGTCGGTGACCGTGACGGTGGAGCGCTCCGGCAGTAACGTCGTGGAGCTGGTTCCCGCAACGCTCGTGGGCGGCGTGTGGGTAGCCGACACGAACCTCCAGCCCGGCGACGTCGCGTACGTCGCGCCGGGCCATATCGTGGACGAGTACGGCGAGATCAACGGGAGTCAGGTTACGATCGTCTGATCGTGGATCTGAAAAAGTTGTCCAAGCTGGTTCTCGCCGACGCGGACGGCGTCGAGCGCGCGATTGGGGAGTATTGGGCCGACCGGCCGGTCGTCCTGATATTCCTCCGTCACTTCGGGTGAGTGCACTGCCGGCATCACGCCTCGCAGTTGCGCGGCCACGTCGACGAGATAAAGCAACGCGGCGCCGATCTGATCGCGATCGGCACCGGCGACGCGCGTTACGCGCGCGCGTTCATCGACGATGAGCAAATCACGTGGCCGGTCCTGCTCGACGAAGACGGCGAGGCCGCCGACGTCGCGCAGGTAAAGGTCGGCAACGCCGCGCAAATCCTTGGCCCCAGGGCGATGCGCTCCGCGCTCAAGGCGTACGCGAGAGGCCACCGCCAAAAGGCGAAGCTCGGTCGCCGCCCCACCCAGCTCGGCGCGACGTTCGTGATCGGCCCCGGCAACGTGGTGCGCTACGAGCATCTCGACGACCACGTCGGCGACCACGCACCGCTCGACGAGATACTCGCCGCGCTCGACAACGCGTAACCGCAACGCCGTACGCGCGACGCTTAGCCAACCTGTCCAACGTCGTTCAATTTTTTCGCGCGTGCGACCAAATTGGGTCTTGTACACGCGAAAGCGAAGGAGTAGGACAAGCAACAAGCAGCGTGCACTTCTGCGGTGGGCGGTAACCCAAGAGCGTCGCTACAGCGGGCAGTGGCGTGAAAGGGTGGGCAGATGAAGACACGCATTGCGGCGCTAGCCTGCGCGTTGGTATTGACGTCCTCGTTCCCGGCCGGAGCGGTGCCCGCAGCGGCTCACATCACCGGCGGCGGCGTCGGGACCGGGACGTGCGCAACCGTCATTCCGTTCTTTCCCAATCCCGCTCCCGCTCCACCGATTGCGGCGCCGCCTTGCGTCGGCACCGCAACCGCCGCGATTGCCGGAGTCGCAACCGGTGGCGTCCCGTTTGCATGGCACAGCGATTACGGCGCGTGCGGGCCGCTCTGCGGCGCGTACGTGGTCACGATCTTGTACACGGACCTATGCCCGGTCGCCGGTGCCGGGTCCCCGGCGAGTGGCGCCGGCGGATCGATCAGCGTCACCGGCGAAGGCGACGGCGACATCGGTGTGGAGACGTTTCACGTGGATTACGCGCTCACGCGAGCGGGCCTGACGTTCGCTGCGGTGTTGTTCGGGGCGTTCATCGATATGGACGGCGATTCGCCTGCGGCGCCCGATGGGGACAGCGACGTGGCGATCCACGATCCCACCGGGTTGTCGGGCGATTCGACGGGGACGGTGATTCCGATGGCGGTTCCGGCGGTTTGCGGAGCCGGGGCGCCGCTCGCCGTGACCATAGTCGCCGCTGCAGAGATTCGCGGAACGTAGTCGCGTAGAAGGAGGTTGCCATGAAGCGCAAGGTGTTGTGCGCGGTATTCGTTGCCGCTGTCATCGGGTCGGCGTTCTCGATTCCCCAGCCGGTCGGCGCCGCAGGGACGCCGGGAATCTGCCAAGCGATCTCGCAAGTGCCAAAGCCTCATCAAGGCGGCATCGCGTGCACGTTCATCCCGCTGACGCCGATCGCGTGGGCCGTGTGCTCGGGCGGCGCCGTGCAGCCGAATTGCACGGTGACGATCGTCGGAGCCTTCTTGCCGAACGGAATGGCGTGCACGGCGACCGGCCCGAAGCCGACCATCGTCGGTCCGTGCATCGTCGTTCCTTTCGTCAAGTACCTCTGCGTGGCGACGTGGGAGACGAAAGAGTCCATTCACCCGAAGATGCTGACGTGTACGGGCTAACTCGCGGGCGCCGAATCGGTTTCGTCGTTCTCGGGTTGGTCCTCGTCGTAACGGCGAATGGAGGTGTCGCCGGAGCCGGCACAGAGCTTCCGGATCTGGTGACACCTCCGCCGTTCGACGTCGGCGTGCGGTACGAGGACGACCACGACCAGTTCGATCCGGCGTCCCCGCGCGCGTTGCGTTTTTCGGTCACGATTCGCAACGCCGGCACGCATCCGCTGGAGATTCACGCATTGCCGCGCGGGGTCGATGATCTCACCGGAGCATCCGCTCGCCGGCCCGCCGCGCAATGCGTGGTCTGGATCGAGCGTGCGTGTACCGAGACGGTGCCGATCGGCGACCTCATCTATCACGCGCCGCACGAGCACTGGCATCTCGAGGGAGCGCTTCTCTACGAGCTGCGCACGCTCACCGCGG
>JBIOWR010000064.1:0-2569 GCA_044868775.1 Actinomycetota bacterium | reverse complement strand
TCGCGCGCACGCACCTGCGCAACGTCGTGCTGCGCGACGGCGACCGCCTCGAAGTCGTGCGCGCCGTGGCGGGCGGCGCATGAACCGCCGCGAGCGCCTCGCGCGAGCGCGTCTCTACCTCTGCACCGACGGCCGCGGCGGCGGCGACACGCTCGACGCGTTCCTCGACGCCGTGCTCGCCAACGGCGTGGACGTCGTGCAACTTCGCGAGAAGAACATGGAAGCGCGAGAGCAGCTGAAGCTCGCGGAGCGTTTCCGCGCGGCCGCGGATCGTCACGGCGCGCTGTTCATCGTGAACGACCGCGCCGACCTCGCTCTTGCCGCCGGCGCCGACGGCGTGCACCTCGGCCAGGACGACCTGCCGCCCGACGACGCTCGCGCCATCGTGGGCGACGACCTGTTGATCGGCCGCAGCACGCACGCGCTCCACCAGATCGAACACGCGAACGCCGAGCCCGTGGACTACATGGCCGTCGGCCCGGTGTTCGAAACGCCCACGAAGCCCGGGCGCGCGCCCACCGGCACAGCGCTCATCGACGACGCGAGCCGCACCGCACGCAAGCCGTGGTTCGCGATCGGAGGTCTCGACGCGCACAACCTCCGCGAGGTGACGCAGCGAGGCGCGACCCGCATCGTCGTCGTTCGCGCGATCACGCTCGCCGACGATCCGGCGCTCGCAGCAAAGCGCTTGCGCGCGAGCCTGTGATCGCCGTGCGCCCGCCGGTTCCGGCGATCGACGTCCACACGCATCTCTTCCCGGAGCGGCTCATGGCCGCGGTGCGCAGGGCGTTGAGCGATATGTACGGCTGGTCGTTCGCGCTCACTACAGACCCGCAGGAGTTCGCGCGGTTCGTGAGCGAGCGCGGCACGGAACGCTTCTGCATCCTCCCGTACGCGCACAAGCCCGGGATGGCGCGCTCGCTGAACGCATGGATGGCGGAGACGAGCGCGGCCGTGCCCGGCGCGATCGGGTTCGCGTGCGTGAACCAGGACGACGACGCGCCGGCGAAGATCGTGGCCGACGCATTGGAACGAGGCCTGCGCGGCATCAAGCTCCACTATCAAGTCCAGAACGTGGCGCCCGATGACCAAAGGCTGCATCCGGTGTACGAGCTGATGCTGGAGCGTGATGCGCCCCTCGTCGTCCACGCCGGGAAAGGCCCGACCGACAACGGGCTCGTGGGCGTGGACGCGTTCGATAAGCTCATGCGCCGCTACCCGGCGCTGCGCGTGTGCGTCGCGCACCTCGGTGCGCCGGAGAAGCAGGAGTTCGTGAGCTTGCTGCGCGAGTATCCGAACCTGTATCTCGACACCAGCGGCCTCGGCGGCGCGTCGCTCGACGGGCTCGACGTCGAAAGCGTCGCCGATCGCATCCTGTTCGGCACCGACGCTCCCAACATCGTGTTCGAGTACGACCTGGCGATCACGCGCATCACCGAGGCGGGGTTGAGCGACGCAACGCTGCGCATGATCTTTAGGGAGAACGCGTTGCGATTCCTGAACCTAGGCGCTCTGTAGCGCGCGCGTCTGATCGGCGATCTCGTCGATGCCGGTGGCGCCGACGAACCGGTCCACGATCGTGCCGTCGCGCTTGATGAAGTACACGACCGGCTCCTCGGTGATGTTCCACTTGGAAGCGGCCGGCGCGAGGGTGCCTTTGGCAGGCGCTTCGGTGTTGTTCTCGTACAGCTCGACGTGGATGAAGTTCACCGCGCCCTTCGGCGTGCGCGCCTTCACGGTGTCGATGATCTCCACCACCGGCCCGCAGGTGCGCGACTGGCAGAACGCGGGTGAGCCGATCACGAGCACGGTGGGCTTGCCGCTCTTCAACGCGACGTCGAGCGACACGTCGTGCATCGAGCACCGCGGCTTCGCTGTGCAGATCGGGTTGACGCCGCGGGCGTTCGCAACCGTCGGCGTCGCGACGGAAACCGCCGCTTCGCCCGGGACCGGCTGCTGCGAGCGACGGCCGATGCCCACCTGCGTGCCGCCGAGGAGCTTGCGGCCGGAGGCCTCGACGGGCGACGCCTCGACGAGCACGAGCCACGCACCGTCGGTGCGGAACGGCAAGTGCGTCACGTACACGCCGCGATCGTCGAGCATCTCGTCGTGCCACGTCGCCTCGAACGGGCCCGCGGCCTTCGAGGTTTGGTTCTGCGCCACCCACAGGCGCGCGGTGCCGGCCGTGTAGCGCTGATTGGTCTTGACGTCGAACAGCGCGAACGGATAGCGCACGCGCTCGCCTTTGAGCGTCTCTCCTTGCACGGCGACGATCGTCAGCGTCTGCGGCCGGCCGGCGACGATGTCGCGCAACGAGCCGTCGGCGCCCTCGGTGTTCTTCGAAGAATCGCCACCGCCGCACGCCGCGAGCACGGCGCCGAGCGCCACGCCGGAGCCGGCGCGCATGAAGTCTCTGCGAGAGATCGCGGTCACGAGCGGCAATCCTACAAGGCGATCAATCCACGATGCGGACGGCCTCGGCCGGCGACATGCGGGCGGCGCGCACGGCGGGTCCGGCGCTCGCGATCATCGCTGCGAGATAGGTCGCGAGCAGCGTGCCGCCCAGCAA
>JBIOWR010000063.1:0-12675 GCA_044868775.1 Actinomycetota bacterium | reverse complement strand
GCGACTGGTCGAAGTCCACCGTTCTCGATCTCGCACCGGTCGCCGGACAGTCGAAGGGCAACTGCAGGGCCACCGCCGGCCGCATCGAGGTGTGCAACAAGTCCTACGGCTACAACGGCTGGCTCGGCCTCGCGCGCATCTGGCTGAGCGGCAAGCACATCACGGCCGGCACCGTTCAGGTGAACGACTCGTACTTCAACCTCCCCGCATACAACACTCCCGACGAGAAGCTGCACGTGATCTGCCAGGAGATCGGCCACACGATCGGCCTCGGCCACACGAGCGAGGACGGGAGCACGCAGAACACCTGCATGGACTACTCGACCTCGCCGACCAGCACACGTCCGAACCAGCACGACTACGACCAGCTGGTCTCGATCTACTCCCACCTCGACTCGACCACCACGATCAACTCGAGCGGGCGCACGAGCGGGCGCACGACGCGGCACGAGCGGGAGATGTCGAACGGTGAGGTGCTGGTGACGTTCATCGTGTACGCCTAAGCCCTCTCGTAATCTTCGCCGCAGGGCGCCGCGTATTCGCGGCAACGACGCCACGCCGGTTTCGTTTGGTTCGAATTGATCCAGTTTTCCGTGGCCTGCGTCCGCTTCCGTGTGGTTCTGGCTGGAAAAACTGCTTTGCAACGGAATCAGCGGTTCGTCGTTCTAGCGGTACGAGGGCGCTGCCAGGAGCGCTGGGAGGAGGAGCGAAATGGGATCGCGCACAGCTCGCTCCAGGGACTCGCGCCGGGCAGCGCACGAAACGTTTGCCGGAGTCACCGATCACACGTCGGTTCCGGCGACACCCGGCGCCCTGCCCGGTTTGGGCGCCGAACGTGGGGCGCCGCGAGCGGTCGCGGCAAGGACTCTCGCCAGCTTGCCCGACCGCTCCCGCCTCGCTCTTTCGAACGGCGCGGAGCGGCAGTCGTGAACGCGCGACGGCGCTTGTCGATGCCTGCGTGCGCGGAGGAGCGCGACGCGCCCTCGCCGGTCGTGGAGGTCCGCGGCTTGCGCGAGCGCGTGGGGTGCGTAGCGTCGAACGCTCCCGCGCTGATCAAGGTGCGAAGGACGAGCCCGTTGCTGCGACACGGGCTCGGATGCCCGCGGCACTCCGCGGAACGCTGAGCTATTCCTTCAGCGCCTTGACGATGTTCTGCGCCGCCTCGTCGGGCGTGATCTCGGCGGCATCCGCTGCGTCGATGAGCTGAGTCATCGTGATGTGCCGCGGATCGCCGTGATCCGACTCGAACTCGTCACAGCCGCAGGTCACGCACATTCAGGTCTCCCTCGCTCTCGTCGCCGGCAGCCCCGTGAACGAAGGATTCCGCACGGCGACCGGAATCGCAAGGGAGGCACCCCGGCGCCTGCCCAAACCGCTGCAAAGCGGCAGCCGCGGCGCGCAGCGGGAGGGAGCCTCGGACGCCCCGGCGAAGCAATCGCCGAGGAGGGAGTGCCCATCGAGGCTCGGGCGATGTCATCGCACCGGGGACGGCTTGCCGTCCTCTTCCTCGCGTTGTCCGTGCTCGCGCCGGCGGGGGGCGGCGCGAGCACCAACGCCTTCGTCACGACGGACGGCACGGCGCTGCGACTGGGCGACGCGGCCTGGCGCGCGGTCGGCGTGAACTTCTGGGACATGGACGCCGCGCGGGTCGTGGCCGGCGACGTGGCGGGCTGTTACTACCAGCACACCGATCTCGACGCGTACTTCGACACGAGCTTCCGCCGCATCGCAGCCGAAACGCAGGCGACCGCGGTCCGCACCTTTGCGTTCATGCCGTTCTACACCGGCGGAGGCAACGACCCGGATTGGTCTTCCACAGACAAGCTGTTGCATTACGCGCGCGCACACAACGTGCGCGTCGTCCCCGTGCTCGGCACGCAGGCCGGTATCTGCGGAGACGTGTTCAAGTCGCCGTCGTGGTATCACTGCACGCCCGCACAACCCGCGGACTGCACGCCCGGTTATCGCGCGCCCGGGCCGTGGGGAACGAGCTACCGCGAGTACGTGGTTGCGGTCGCGGCGCGGTACAAGGACGACCCGACGATCGCGTTCTGGCAATTGATGAACGAGGCGTACGTCGCCGGAAACGATCCCACCGCGCTCGCCGACTTCGCGAGCGACATGGTGCGCGCGATTCGCGAAGAGGCGGGCGACGCGAACCATCTCGTGAGCCTCGGCACCGTGGGGGGCAATGCCGGCACCGGGAACCAGCTCGACGCGTTCAGGCGCGTGCTCGATTGCGCCGAGTGGTGCGTCGACGTGGCGAGCGCCCACTACTACGGCGGGGAGAGCTTGCAGGGAGTGCCGGCGCAATCGACGCTCACCGCAGAGATCGTGGCCGACCTCAACGAGCCGCGCGCGATCAAGACCGACGTCGAGGACCGGAGCTTGATGGTGGACGGCTGGCGCACGGTGCAGGCGCAGGTGTACGACCCGCGCGTGGACTCGCGTACGACCACGACGTGGGGCGTGCGCGTCAAAGGCGCCTCAACGACGCGATGGTCGGTGCAGATCGATCACGTCGTAGTGACGACGGAGGCCGGACCGCGCGCGTATGAGTTCGAGACCGACACCGAAAGCTTCGGCGCGCCCGGCGCGTCGGTCGTGGAGCGAACCGCGGACGACGCCGACACCGGAACCGGATCGCTGCGCGTCGAGATCGCCGATCCCGCGAGCGGCATGCTGCTCGTGACGGCGCCGCAATTGGAGCTCCCGATCGTGTCGGTTTCGATGCGCATGCGCGTGAACTTCACCGGCCCGCTGGCGCAGCCGTTGAGCGGGCTCGCGCTCGCGTCGTACATGCGCGAAGCAACCGCCGTGTATCACAAGCCGTTCGTCGTGACGGAGCTTGGCGCGTGGAACGAGGTATCGCCGGCGAGCCCGAACGGTCACACGCCCGACCCTCGATCGGCGTGCGCGATACGCGCGGCGGACGCTGCGCGAGCGGGACGCGTTCCGTACACCGCGCCGCATCGTGCGGCCGTGCTCGACTCGATGCTCGCGCTCCAGCTCAACAAGGATCACGCGAGCAGCGGCGCGCTCGTGTGGGATTGGAAGGATCCCTCGTCGCTCGTGACGCGGCCCGACGGAACGCAAGCGGTCGATCCGATGATCAACTGCTTCACGATCACGCCGGGCGATCCGGCCGAGGCGGTGCTGCTGAAGTGGGCGTCGCGCACGCCGAACCCTGCGATCGAGGGCGAGGCGCGCGCGCTCGGGCCGAACGTGCGCCGGTTCCTGGGGCTGCCGGCGGCGACCACCGTGAAGGCGCGCACGACGTTCGGGTTGAAGGGGCGCGTGACGATCGGGGGCAACCCGGCCGGGAGCGCGATCGTGGCAGCGAGCGGCGGGTGCGGGAGCTCAGCGACAACCGACGCGCTCGGGCATGCAACGGTGGTGTGCCGCATCGATACGCCGGGCACGTACACCGTGACGCTCTCCGGAACAGCGGCCTGCGCCTGTCCGGGGTTTCGCACCTACACGATCACCGTCGTCCCGTAACGCTCAACGTCGCGCACGGCGCACGAGCAACGCGATCGTGAGCCCGAGACCCAGCGCAAGGGCGCCGACGAGCACCAAGGCCGGCGCTCGAGACGTCCCTCCGTCGTCGTGCTCGCCGCGTTGTGCCGGCGTCGTCGCCACGGCGGACGGAGACGGCGACGGCGAGGACTTCGCGGCGATGCGAAACACGCCCTCCGGTGTCGTGTAATACAGGCCGTCCGGTCCGGCGGTCATGCCGACCACGCTGTTGACGCGCATGAAGATCTCGTCGCGCTGCACGCGGCGCCGGTCGGAGGTGAGCGTGAGCCGGTGGATCGCTCCTTGCGCGTATGCGCCGAAGAACAGATCGCCGCGATAGCCGGCGGGAAGCGCGTCCGGTCCGAACGCCATCATCGTCGGCACGATGATCTTCACGTAGTCGATCAACGGATCGACGAATCGCGAGTTGCCAGCGCGCCCGCTCGCAATCGGCCATCCGTAATTCGCTTCACGACGAATGAGGTTCACCTCGTCGTGATCGCTGGGACCGTTCTCGGTCTCCCAAAGGTTTCCCGTCCGAGGATCGAACGCGAGACCGAACGGGTTGCGGTGGCCGTACGAATACGCGGGACTCCCGCGGAACGGGTTGTCGCTCGGGATGCGCCCGTCCGGTTCCAGCCGGTAGATCTTCCCGCCGAGCACGCGCGGGTTCTGCGCGCGCTCGCGCACGTGCGCCTCGCCGTTCGACACGTACAGCTTTCCGTCGGGACCGAACAGCACGATGCCCCCGTGGTGATAGAACCCGGCGGGGAGATTGTCGATCACGACGTCGCGCCGGTCGGCGCGCGTGCCGCTCGCGTCCGCGTGGAATCGCTCTACGCGATCGATCTCGCCGTCGCTGCGCGTGTAGAACACGTACACCCACGGCTCTCCCTGCTCGAATCGCGGATGCAACGCGAGACCGAGCAGTCCTCCCTCGCCTCGCGACGTCGTCTCGACGCTCGCGAACGGCTGCGGCAACAGGCGGCCGCGCTCGATGATGCGAATGTCTCCATGACGCTCGTTCACGAACAAGCGGTCGCCCGACGGCGTGAACTGCATGCCGGTCGCAAACGCAAGCTCCGCGACGCGCTGGACGACGAGGTCGTCCGGGGCGGCTTGCGCACGCGTGCGCGTTGCCGCGGGTGAGGGCGCGACGCCCGCCACGATCGCCGCGACGGCGACCGTGAATGCGACGAGGGCACGCCGGCGATGCGGCATGCCTCCAGCCTAATCGCGGCCCGGTATCACTCCGCGATTCGAAGCTCCACGCAGCAGGGACCGTTTGCACGCCGCGCGAGCAGCCCCAGCTCGCCGGCGAACGCATCGAGGAACGCATGGTTGAGGCTGCACGCGACATCGCCCAGCCCTTTGAACGGGCAGTTCGTCGGCCGGAGCGTGCCGTCGTTGCGCTCCGGTTCGTAGCCGTGGCGCGCGAGGACAGCCTCGGCCACGCGGATGGGGTCGGCGTTGTGAGGGACATGACCACCCAGGGCGCGCCCTCGCGCTGCAGCCTCGTGAGTGGCTGCCTCCGCCGCGTCGGGCCGGCCTTCGATCGAGGCGAGCAGCATCCGCGCCACCAGGTCGTACCGTCGCGGCGGCACCTGCACGTCCAGCTCCGCGACGGCCGGCTCGTATCGCTTGGCCGGTCTGCCCGCGCCCGGGCCGGACCGGCCGGGCGGGCGGGCATAGCTCGCCCGGAGGAGCCCGGCATCGAGCAGCCGCTCCAGGTGAAAGGTGCCCGCGCGGCGAGTGAGGCCCAGCGCTGCGGCGACCTCGTCCCGGGACACCGGCGACGTGGCAGCCTGAAGATGCAGGTAGATGGAGCGGCGGATCGGGTCGGCCAGCTCCGAGGCCGCGGCAAGGCGCGCTTCCAGGGAACGCATCGCGCCGACTCTAACGCCGCGCATCACGTCTGAAAACGACCCTCGTTTGCTCTATCTCCGCTTGTCACGTGCGTTAGACCGCACCAGCCCGGCTAGTCAGGTCGCTCTAACAAGAAGGTGCCATGGAGCGCACGGCCGCCGCGCCCACATACTGACCGGGGGAAATACGAGAGGGGGATCCGCCATGCGCTCGTCTTCGCGTGAGCGAATGCTGTGCACGTTCTGTCAGGCTCGAATCGCCATCCAGCCGTTCTGTCCCGAGTGCGGGAACCCGACCGCCTACGCCTCGCGCGAGGAGCGCATCCAGTTCGAGTTGGAGCGGTGGGGACACCGCAACGAAGAGCCCGACCGAGTGATCGACCTCGCTGCGATGGAGCGTGCACCGGGGCAGGGGCCACAGGAGCCCGGGCAGGAGGCGGCGCCGCGGCAGGAGGCGGCGCCTCCGCAGGAAACGGCGAGGCGGCCGGTGCGGCGTGAGGCGAGCCGGCGGCGGCCGCAACCAGCGGGTCACAAGACACCGCAGCCGGTGGCGGTGGCTGCGCCGACGCTCGAAGCTCCGGCTCCGACGAGGTCAAAGGAGCGTTGGCGCCGCGTGTTCGCACCGCTCCCGGACGAGACCGTCGGCTTCGTGAAGGAGGGTCACTGCGGCCCCGAGCGCGCCACGCTCGTCATCACGAAGTACCGGGTAGCCGTGGTCCAGGGTCATCGTGCGCGCTGGATCCCGCTCGAGAACATCGACGCGATCGAGCTGATCGACGGACGCAACGCGCGCCTCGTCGTGAGCGGGTCGCTGGAGCGAATCGGGTTCCGGCACGCCGACCGCAAGCTGCTCGAGGCAATCCGCGACGTGCTCGCGCACGAGGCGCGGCTCGGCAACATGCCGGGAGGCCTTCGCCATCACCCGGACGTGATGCAGGAGTGGGCGGAGCGCATCACCGAGATGTGGAAGGCGCCGTTCCGTACCGTGCGGCTGTGGGTGCACCGGCATCCGGCCGCGGCCGCGGTCCTGCACTGAGGGCGGGGCGCCGGCGCGCACGCCGGGACCATATGCCTATGGACACGAGCGGGAGTCGCCACTTATCGTCCTTAACCGGGTTCTGTCCGTGGCGGACGGGGAGAAGGGCGGCCGGCGTGCGATCGACGTCTCGTGTCTTTGCTGCGCTCATTGGTGCTCTCCTCATGCTCGGCGTGATTGCGCTACCGGCGTGGTCGCGCCCCCGCTCCGGCCAAGCCGCTCACCCAACGCGGCCGGGTCTGGCCGACCTCGACAGGGACCGGATCTCCGACGACTTCGCGCCGCAGCTGCGCGCCAAGGGCGACGGCGAGCGCGTCGAGGTCGTCGTCACGTTTGCGGCGCCCTCGAACGCAGCGGCCGCACAACGCGCGGTCGGACGCTTCGAGGTCATCCGTGAGTTCACGCTGATTCGCGGCTTCGCCGCGCGCATGACCGCGGGCCAGGCGCGCGCGCTCGCGCGTCGCAGCGAAGTGTTCCGCGTGGAGCGCAACTTCACCGTGCACGCGACGCTCGACGCGGCGACGCGCGACTTCGGCGCGGTTGCCGCGCGCGAGACGTTCGGCGTGGACGGCACCGGCGTGGGCGTGTGCGTGGCAGACACCGGCGTCGACGGCGGACACGAGCAGCTCGACTCCAAGACGCCCATTCCGTTCTACGACGCGATCAACGGGCAGACCGTCGCTTACGACGATCACTTCCACGGCACGCACGTCGCGTCCACGGCGGTGGGCGACGGCACCGGCTCCGCGAACGCGTCCACGTATCGCGGTGTCGCTCCGGGCGCGGCGTTGTACGCGGCCAAGGTGCTCGACCGGCAAGGCTCCGGTTCCGATGAGCAGGTGTTGAGCGGCATCGAGTGGTGCGCCAATCAATCCGCCGTGCGCGTGATCTCGATGAGCCTCGGCACGCAAGAAGCGTCGGACGGGCAAGACTCGCTGAGCCAGGCCGCGAACAACGCGGTGCTGAACAAGGGCAAGATCGTCGTCGTCGCTGCCGGCAACTCCGGCGACAACGTGCGCACCGTCGGCTCACCGGGAGCGGCCGCGTACGCGATCACGGTCGGGTCCGTCGCCGAATACTCCGCACCGGCCGGGACCGATCGACACTCCCAAGGAATCTTCCTCGATTTCTTCTCGAGCCGCGGCCCGACGCTCGACGGACGCATCAAGCCCGACGTCGTCGCGCCCGGCGATTCGATTCGCGCGGCGGACGCGAACACCGGCAACGGGTACGCGACCGCGAGCGGCACGTCGATGGCGACGCCCTACGTCTCCGGAAGCCTCGCGCTCGCGATTGCGAAGAACGGTTCGCTCACGCCGTCGCTCGGAAAGCAATACGTCCAAGAGACCGCGCAAGACTGGGGCCCGGCCGGCATCGACAACGATTGGGGAGCGGGGCTCATCGACACCAGGGCGCTGGTCGGGCGCGCAGCCGGTGAGACGACGACGCCCACCGCGTTCCCGACGCGCGACCGCTACGACGGGAGCGTCGGCACCAACGGGTTGTGGACGCGCACGTTCACGCTCACGAGCGCGGACCTCGGCATCCCGGTCGCGGCGACGGTATTGATCGACGGCGAACCGGTATGCGTGTGGGAGTTCTGGGGCTCGTGCCTCGCGTACGAGATGTCACCCGATCTCGATGCGCAGCTCGTCGATCCCAACGGCAACGTGCTCGCCGAGAGCATCTGCGCCGCGGGCAGCGAGTGTGGCGTCGGACGCCAAGAGACGTTGCACGCGATGCCGACCGTCGTGGGCACCTACACGGTGAGGGTGTATCCGTTCAGCGGCGAGCCGAACTACGGCAAGGGCGGGACGTTCGGCGTGGACGTGTCGCACGGACCGCTCGTCGGCGGGACACCGCCGCCTCCTCCGCCTCCGCCGCCGCCGGTTCCGGCCGTGCATTCGGGCGACATCGACGGGTCACGCGCGTTGCTCAAGGGCAACAAGTGGAACGCCACCTTCACCGTGCTCGCGCACAACGACGCAGACGCTGCTTTGTCGGGTGTCGTCGTGAACGTCACGTGGAGCGGCGCATCGTCCGGCACCGCGTCGTGCACGACGAAGAACAACGGGAAGTGCAGCATCACGACGCCGCGTATGAGCACGGGAACGAGCGTGACGTTCACGCTCACGAACATGAGCAAGTCGGGATACGTCTACGACGCGTCGCTCAACCACAACGATGACGGCGACGGGACGCCGACGTCGTTGACCGTCGTGCGCTGAGCGCCGGCTGTTCTTGCGACGGTGCCGGCGCCGGTTCTTGTTCCTGTTCGCCGGTGGCGCCGCAGCCGTTCGCGCCGCGCATGGCACGAGCCGCGCCCGCCGTTGCTTGCTCCTGCTCCTGCTCCAGCGATGCCAAGCGTGCGAGCTGCGTGATGGAACGGGACGCCGGCGCGACGGGTGGAGTGATCCTGGGGAGCCTCCGCCACGCCGGCATCACCGTTGCGCGCGCGACGGCAACCGAGGATCGCACCGTCGCTGCGACGTTCGTGGGTCGGCGCGGCGTGGAGGGAGAGAGTGCCGCGTTGCGCATGTTCGCCACGCCGACCCGATCGAAGAAGACTTGTGTGACCCAGTACGCGTCGTCGGATCGCAACGCGCACAGGCCGACGAACCTGAACTTCGGGTTCAACAGGTTTCCGCGATGAACCGTTGATGCCATGAACGCGTCGTGCACCTTGCGTACGGTGCGCCCGACGCCGACGTTCTCGCCGAGCACCGACCAGCCGGTCATCGCGCTTTCGAGATCTTGCTTGTGGAACAGGCGGTCCTGCTCTTTCATCGCGCGGCAGTGCGCGTCGGCGATGCGGCTCGCGGCGGCGTCGAATGCGAGCGGCGCGAGCCCGCGCGCGCCGCGCTCCTGATTCGCGAGGTCGAGGAGGATTCCGGTGTCGCTCTTTGCGGCGTGCGCCGGACCGGCGAGCGCCACGAGCCCTGCGAACGCAGCGACCGCGCCACCGAAGATCACGCCCAGGCGCGCTGCCTTGCGCGTTGCGCCACGCGTTGCTGCGCCACCCGTTGCGCCGTTGCCCCGTTGCTCCCCGGTCATCCCCGTTGCCCCCTGATGCCGTCCCCACGAACGGTGCTTCTTAGGGCACGGAGTGTGCCGGTGATCGTGCAGTGCGCGACAGGTGCAGGTCCTTCAATCGTTCCGCGACCGGTGCCTCGACTTGCCCGGGACTCAGAGCCCGGAACGCGGACTAGTCCTTGGCGTCGCCGAGTCGAGGATTGTCGGCACGCAACCACGCTTGCGACTTAGCCAGTCCTTGGGGTGTGCACCATATGTGTGCCTTGTTACGCTGTGTCCATCCATTGGGGGCGTTGAGAATGAAGCGCGTTGTCGCAATCGTCGTCATGCTGGCATTCGCATTTCCGGTGCCCGCCGCGCATGCACGCCCCCGGCCTGCGGCCTCGGCGTGGATCGTGGTCGACAATGCCACCGGCAAGGTGCTCGCTTCACACCAGCCGGACTTGCCGCTGCATCCGGCGAGCACGACCAAGATGCTCACTGCGCAAGTTGTGCTCGACCACGCGCGCCTCGACGAGATCGTCGTGATCGGCGCGAACGCCGCGAACGCGCAGGCGGATCACATGCGCTGGCCGCTCGGCGCGCGCTTCACCGTCGAGCAGATGCTGCACGGGATGCTGATGGTCTCCTCGAACGGAGCGGCGATCGCCCTCGCCGAGCACATCTCCGGCACCGTGCAGAACTTCACCCATCTCATGCGGTTCAAGGCGCGCGGGCTCGGGATCACCGAGAGCACGTGGAACACGCCCGAAGGCCTCGACACCGAGGGCCAGCTCGCGACTTCGCGCGACCTCGCGACGGTTGCGCGCAACTTGCTGACGTATCCGGTGCTCGCGCGCATCGCGCGCACGCGCACCTACGACATGCCGTGGCCGGGCGGGCGCACGCGCTTGGTCGCGCGCAACCACTTCCTCACGCACTATCGCGGCGCAATCGGCGTGAAGCCGGGCTACACCACGCTCGCGCGCAACACGCTCGCCGCCGCGGCGGAGCGCAACGGCCGCGTGCTCATCGCCGTCGTCATGCGCACGCCGTCGCCCACGAGCGACGCCGCGATGCTTCTCGACGAGCACTTCGCGCGCTCGGCGCCGAAGCAGGAGAAGAGGCGCCTCAAGCTCTTCTTCGCCGCCGCGGGTGCGCCCGAACCGGTGCAAGAGGTCGCCGAGGCCGCGCTCGTTCCGTTCGAGCCCGCGGGCGCGGCCGCCGTGCCGATTGCCCTTTCCGTGTACCTCTGCGCCGGGACGCTCGTGTGCGTGCTCGTGCTGCGCGCCGTACGGCGAAAGGCAAGGCGAGCACACGCGAAGTGATAGCATGAGCTCGTAGACGGACCGGCTTTTCCGGCCGGTCCTCCGTTTGTTCGGAACCTTCCATGACCACCACACACACCGACGCCGCCACAGCCACGGCTGCCATTCGCAACGTGGCGCTGGTCGCGCACGTCGATCACGGAAAGACGACGCTCGTCGACGCGATGCTGCGGCAAACGGGCGTGTTCCGCGAAGGCGCCGCGCAGGTCGATCGCGTGATGGACTCCAACGACCTCGAGCGCGAGAAGGGCATCACGATCCTCGCCAAGGCGGCGTCGATCACGTGGCGCGGGATTCGCGTGAACCTCGTCGACACGCCGGGCCACTCGGACTTCGGCGGCGAGGTCGAGCGTGCGCTCGCGATGGTGGACGGCGTGCTGCTGCTCGTCGACGCGGCGGAGGGACCGCTGCCGCAAACGCGATACGTGCTCAGCAAAGCGATGGCGCGCCACCTGCCGGCAGTCGTCGTGCTGAACAAGGTCGATCGCAAAGACGCGCGCGCCGCCGAGGTGCTCGACGAGATCTACGAGCTGTTCTTCGACCTCGACGCGCAAGATCATCACATCGACTTCCCGGTGATCTCGTGCATCGCGCGCGAAGGACGCGCGGTGCCGGGCGTCGGGAATCCTGGTGCGTCGGACACGCTCGAACCGTTGCTCGACGCGATGATCGAGACGGTGCCCCCGCCCGCGGGCGATCCTTCGGCTCCACTACAAGCACTGGTCACGAACCTCGACGCAAGCGACTATCTCGGTCGCCTCGCGATCGGGCGCGTCGTGTCGGGCTACATCGACGTCGCGAAGCCGGTCGCGGTGATCGGCGCCGACGGCGTCGCGCGCACCGGCAAGCTGACGGCGTTGCAAGCGTTCACCGGACTCGGGCGCGAGCCGCGCGAGCGCATCGGAACCGGCGATCTGTTCGTCGCCGCGGGCATCGCAGCCGTCGAGATCGGCGACACGCTCGCCGATCTCACGTCGCCGGTCGCATTGCCGCGACTCGAGGTCGACGAGCCGGTACTCAAGATGACGTTCGGCCCCAACACGTCGCCGCTCGCCGGAAAGAGCGGCGCTCGGTTCCTCACCGCGCGCCACATCTCCGAGCGATTGCAACGTGAAGCGCTCGGCAACGTGTCGATCAGGCTTCGCCCGACGCATTCTCCCGACATCCTCGAAGTCGCGGGACGCGGCGAGCTTCAGCTCGCCGTGCTCATCGAGACCATGCGCCGCGAGGGATACGAGATCGAGGCGAGCCGTCCGGAGGTCATCACGAAGACGATCGACGGCGTGCTGCACGAGCCGCGCGAGCGCGTGATCGTGGACGTTCCCGAGGAGCACGTCGGCACGATCAGCCAGATCGTCTCGCCGAGGAAAGGCACGCTGAGGTCGATCGAGCCGGGACAGCCCGGACGCTCGATCGTGATCTTCGAAGCGCCTGCGCGCGGGCTGCTCGGCTTTCGCACGGTGTTGCTGACGACGACGCGCGGCACCGCGATCGCGCACACCGAGTCGGCGGGCTGGATGCCGTGGAGTGGAGAGCTGCCGCACCGCACCGGCGGCGCGATGATCGCCGACCGAAGCGGAAAGGCGACGGCGTACGCGCTCGACAACCTGCAATTGCGTGGAGCGATGTTCGTGTCGCCCGGCGACGAGGTATACGAGGGCATGGTCGTGGGAGAGAACGCGCGAGCGGAGGACATGGCCGTCAATCCCACCAAGGAGAAACAGAAGACGAACATGCGCGCCTCGGGTGCGGACGAAGCGATCAAGCTGGAGCCTGCGCGCGAGCTGACGGTGGAGTCGTCGATCGAGTTCATAGCCGACGACGAATTGGTCGAGGTGACGCCGAGCGCGTTGCGGATACGGAAGCGCGTGCGCGACAGGCGCACGCGCGAACGGGCGCGCGCATAGAAAAGGGC
>JBIOWR010000062.1:0-18384 GCA_044868775.1 Actinomycetota bacterium | reverse complement strand
CCCCCACCGGTCGTTGCGCTAAGGCTGTCCGGCCCGTCTAGGCCCCCATCGGCGCAGGCGCTGCGCCGGAGTCGGCGGTGCCGGAGACGCGCACGATGCGCGCCTTCGACGGGGTCAGGCCCTGGCCGTTGTCGGTGAGCAAGAACAGGTAGTAGTAGCCGGGAGGTGCCACCGAGCCGTTCGGCGGCGCGGTCACGGAGAGGGTTCCGGTGCCGGCCGTGAACGGGAGCTCCACGGCGCGCATGTCGGCGTCGGTCACGTGCGTGGTCGACGGGAGCCGTACGAGCACCGCCTTCGAGATAGACCCAGCCTGCGCGGTCGTGACCTGGAACGAGGAACCCCACGCGATGCCGCGTGGTACGAACGCGATCGAGGGGCGGGCGCCACGGAACAGATACGGCGGCCGGTAGACCTCGAACGACGGATCCTTCAAGTTGTTGGCGAAGAGACCGCTGTCGTCGTTCGCCGGGTCGCCGTCCGATCCGTAGTGGGCGTTGATCGGTGAGTGGCCACCCACGAGGACGCTGCCGTCCGGCAGCAGGATGGCCGAGTTGTGGTAGGTGCGGTCGCGCGCACCCAGCGCGAGACGCGTCCACGAAGTCCCGTCGAACAGCTCCGCCTCGCGCACCGGCGACTCGGAACCGGGGTCGATCACCTCGTCGCGATCTCCACCGGAGAACGCGAGCACGCCGCCGTCCGGCAACAGCACGCCCGACGAGTACCAGCGCGCGTTGTTCAAGTCCGCGACGCGCACGCTGGACGACACACCGTTCTGCACGGTGACGATCTCGCTGAGCTTGTTGGCCACGTAGCTACCGGGCGAGGTTCCGAGCGTTCCTCCGCCGATGAGAATCCGCGCCTTGTCGTAGGGCGGCGAGAGCGGCAGCATCACCGAGAACGCACCGCTGCGCGCGCCGAACGCTCCCACTCCGGCGTCGGCCCACGAGTTCGTCGCCGGGTCGTACACGCGGTGCACGTTCCACAGCGCTTCGTCCGCGGCCTGTCCTGCCGGGCTCCACATCTGTCCGGTCCCGCCGTAGAAGACCTTGCCGTCGGGCGTCAGATGCATGCGCGCGAACAGCGGCAGCGACGTCTCACCGGTCGGGCCGTTCTCCGTCCAGGTCCCGGTCGCCGGGTCCCAGATCTCGGTCTGATGAACGTTGAGCATGGTGTCGTTGTAGATCAACCGCTCCACGCCCGACGCGACGAACAGCTTCCCGTTCGGCAGCGTGACGAGCGTCGGATACCAGCGGCCGTAGTGCATGTCGGAGCCGAGCGTCCACGTATTCGTCGCCGGATTGAACGTGCGCGTGTCGTTGCTGCCGAACAGCTCGGCGGTTCCTCCCGGCGACGTTCCCGGCGCGACGTCGGGGATGTCCACGGGATCGCTGCGATAGATCGTGCCGCCTGCGGCGACGACGCGGCCGTCGGCGAGCAGGCGCTGGTCGGCGCAGAACAGATCGTCTCCACCGCCCATCTCGGGCGTGGGCGTGGACCACGAGGGCGTGGCCGAACGAACGTCGAGGATGCGGGTCGGGCTGAGCTCACCGCACTCTCCGGCATCCGCCGCAAGGTGCGCGTCGCAGTCTTCGAGGCCGGTGAGACCTCCCCAGTACAGGACGCGGCCGTCGGGGAGCATCACCATGCTCACGGCCGGCGGCGTTTGCTCCGACTCCGCCGTGGTCTGCGGCGGCCGTATCGCGAACAGCGGATTCTCGGCGAACGGCGGCGACCATTCGCCGACCGCCGACGCCGGACCCGTCGCGCCGTGCGCGGCGGGGATCGCGCCCGCGAGCGTGATCGCGAGCGTGAGCAACAGACGTGCCGAACGATTCATGACGTCCTCCTTGAGTGACCCCTCCGCACGCAACCGTGCGTGCGGCGCCGTGCCGAAACGCCGTACGAAACGGCGGCCCTAAGATCAGGCCGGCTGCGCCGGCGTCTCCATCCAGTTACACCCCGGCGGATGATGGTTCTCCGCGCTCCACGTTGCGCACGGCGCGAGCTGCGCCTGCTTCGCCGAGTTGCCCGGCGTGAAGATCGACGGTGCGTCACACGTCGGGAGAACGGCGGGATCGCTCGTGATCGTGCGTCCGGTCGCCGGCACGTTGCCCTGCCAACAGTTGCCCTCCCCTTCCTCGTCCCACCAGAAATCGAGGCCGTTGGGCCGCGCAAGACCGGACGGCGTTCGGCCCATCCGGTTCTCGAGGTAACGATTGAAGTGCGAGGTGTCGAACTGCTTCGTGGGATCGAACTCCTCGCGGAGAGACGCGGGAACGAAGAACAGCATCGCGCCGAAGCGCCAGTTGTCGTACACCCAGTTGTGATCGAACGTGTTCGCGTTGCCGCCGGCTACGAGTATTCCGGTGCCCACCGGCACCGGCACGGTCGGGCACACCGCGCGCAGCGGCTTCGTCTTGCCGTCGTAGGGATCGGAGAACTGCTCGACCGGGCGCACCGCTCCGGCCGCGCATCCGGGCGTCCCGAAGTTGTCGTAGTAGTTGGAGTTGTTGGAATAGACGAGGTTGTTCACGAACGTCGCGGAGTCCTGCGGCAATCCGGGATGGTTCGGGAAGAAGCTGTCCATCGACACGCCGGCGGCGTTGTGATCGAACACGTTGTCGTGCGCGTACACCGAGTTGCCGGCCGTTCCCGAGTAGCCGAGGAGGTTGTGGTGCGAACGGCATCCGGTGATCTCCATCGCGGGACGCACGCCGTGCAAGTCGGCGGCGGAGCCCGGATAGACGCCGGAGTCGCCGTTTCCGTATGCCTCGCAGTTCAGATACAGGCCGTGGTCCGATGCGAAGGTCAAGAACCCGTACTCGTCGTTGTTGCGGCCCACCATCCCGTCGATGGCGAAGCCGTCGGTCTCCATCACGTACAGCGCGTTGAAGGTCGAGTGCTGCGCGGTGAAGTTACGGAAGTACACGCCGTCGGCGCGGTCCGCGCGAAACACGTTGAGCTTGTGGAACCCTCCGTCGACGACGACGTCCTCCGCGTCGTCTCCAAAACCTTCGAGCTGGAGGTTGCAGCGCGCGTCGCACGCAATATCGGAATCGTTCGGGTCGTCGCCGAACAGCGCGATCAGGTTGTCGAGGTGCGGGCATTGCATCTGCTGCTCGTAGCTCAGCGGTCGCGCTTCCTCGAGCGCCGCGCATTGCGGCGTCGGTGGCGCGAGGCTCTCTGTTTCGAGATACGTCCCGGGGAGGATGACGATCTCGTCTCCCGTCGACGCCGCGTCGACCGCGTCCTGGATGTTGTTGAACTCACAGTCCGCCAGCATCGCGAGCGCTGCTGCGCGTTTGCCGGCGTTCTGCACGCGCTCCACGATCGTGGTCGCCGCGTTCGCGGCGGGACACACGACCAGCGGGTCGGTCGGCGTGCGATGGGTGGGAACGGTGCCGTTCCCGGAGGGAAACTGCGACGGCCGTTCTTCGTGCGCCGCCGCCGGGAGCGCGACGAGCGACAGCACGACGGTCGCCGCGAGCAGGATGCGTCTCATCGAAGGCACCTCCGTCAAGAAACACGCGCGCGCGGGATGCGCGCGACGAGCTGCCACGTCGGCCGGTTCTGCCAGTCGATCGGCGCTACGGTGATCACGCCGACCGCGGAGAACCGCACGTCCTCGTCGGTCTTGGGCGCGCGCCACGTCGCGGGCCCGCCGCCGAACTGCGCTTCGAGGGCATCGACGGCTTGTTGCAAGCTGGTTTCCAGCACGTTCGCGCAACCCGCCGCGGTGCCGTCGCCGCAACGAATCTCATCGAGCGGCGACGCCGGCGTCTCGCCGAGCGCTTGGCGGAAGCTCTTCTGGAGCCAGTGATACCAGCCGCCCTGGAACGCGGAACCGAGGTGGCCGCGGCGGTTGCCGTCGTCGCGGCTCTGCGGAACCGGGAGCGCGGTGATCTCGTCGAGCACTCCGTCGATCATGCGGTCGCACCACGCGTCGAGCAGCGCGATCGCGGCCTCGTGCTCGTACGCTCCGCTCTGGTCGCGGTCGATGCGATGCGCGCCTGCCTCCACCCAGTCGTTCAGCATGTCCACCTCGTCCGCGACGCCCTGGCGTCCGGCGAGGAGTTGCAGCGCGCGCGGCAGCACTTGCGTCCCGCGCAAATCGACCGTCGCCGCGTCGGCCATGATCTTGATCATGTCCACCGTCGAAAGGCGCCCGTCGCTCGACGACGCGATCTCGGCTTGCAACCGTTCGCTCAGCGATTGCACGCGATGGATCGGACCGAACGCATAGTTGCCGTCCGCGGCGTGCCAGTCGCGCGCCGGCTTGTTGTTCCAGCTCGAGATGAAGCCGTCGCCGGAGCCCGTTCCCGGTCCGAGCGTGACGTGCGGATGCTCGTTCTGGGAGAGGAATCCTTGCCACTCCCACTCCCCGGTGCCCCACGAGGGAAGCTCGGGATCGACGCCGGTCGCGCGGCGCGGATACAAACCGGAGTGGAAGTACGCAACCTGCGACTCGTCCACGTACAGCCAGTTGAACGATCCGGTGACGTAGCTCATCGCGTCGAAGAAGCTCTGCGGATCGGACACGTCGTTCCGGTTGAGCAAGAGGAACGCCGGCGCGGAGTCGAGCTCGCCGAACCACGTCGAGCGCTGCAAGCTCACGGCCACCGGCGCACCGTCCACCGTCGCGCGTCCGATGACCGGGCCGTGCACCGTGCGCTCGACGTTGATCGTCACGACGGTGGGCTCTGCGACGCCGCCGGCCGTCGGCTTCGCGACGTAGCGATCGGTGCGCGTCACCATCGCGCGGCACTCGCCCTGGAACACGTAGTGCGTGGATTCGCTCGTGGGAGTGCTGCCGTCGGGCTCGCACAGGCGCTCCACCCGCAAGTCCACGAGGTCGCTGCCGCCCGAGGTCGCGCTCCACGCGAAGTCAGTCCCGCGCCCGAGCAGCACCGCGGCGCTGATGCCCGGGAACGTCGCGCCGCGCGCGTCTACGGTCGGTCCGTGCAACGCGACCTCCATGAGAATTTGCGGAGAGAAGTACCCGACCTGCGGTCCCATCACGCCGACCGGCACACCGTCGGCCGCGTGCGCCGCGTCCACTGCGAGCCAGTTCGACGTGCCCGATGGAATGCCGAAGCCCGCAGCCATCAGGCTGTCGCGCAACGTTTCGATCGGATCGCTGAACTCGACGGATCCCGGATCGGGAATCGCGGTCGACTGAGCGTCGATCACCGCCGGCGTTTGCAAGTATGGGAACGATGCGACCGTCGTCACCGGCGCCTCGGGATCCTCGCGCACGAGCAGGTCGCGGTACAGACGTTGCGCACGTGCCGGGTCGTCGGGGAATTCGTCGGCGAGCGCCTGCAGCAGCGCGGCGTTCTGCAGCTCGCTTCCGCCGCCGGCGGCGAAGATCGCTTGGATCAGCGCGGCCACCGCGACGATGTCGGTCATCTTCCACTCTTCGAGCCGGAGCTGCAGCGCCGGATACTCGGCCGGCAGCTTGTTCGGATCGGTGTTCGCGGCGGCGATCCACGCGTTCATTCCGTTCGTGAACGCTTCGAATGCGTCGAGGGTGAGCTGTCCGAGCGCGCCGAACTTCGTGGGAAGCTGATCGACTTGTTGCTGCAATTCCGCTTCGGTGTACCCGGTGACGCGGATCACGTCGCGGTCCATCGCGAGGTTGGCTTCGCTCGCGCCGAGGAACTCTGCGAGCCGCCCGCGACCCAGGTGCCGCAAGACGTCCGCGAAGAACATGCGATCGTCGCCGGTGACCCAGCCCGCGCCCCACGCGGTATCGAGGTCGGTGTCGGCGAAGACGTGCGGCACGCCGAAGCCGTCGCGCACGATCGTCACGCCGGTCTTCGGGCTGTCGATCGATTCGATCTGCCCGAGCGGCACGTTGAACTGCGCGACCTTGAAGTAATCGGTGATCGTGCTCGTGGTGAGCGACGGCCATTCGCGCGCGAGCCGGTCGTACATCGAGCGCTGGTCGTTCCAGTGCGCGGGATGGGTTCCGTCGAGGAGGAAGCGGGATGCTTGCGCGGAGTTTGCGTTGCCTTCCTGTCCCGGCGGGAGGATTCCCCAGAACCCGCCCGGGTCGTCCACCATCGGCACGATCCCGGCCGCCGGCAGGGCGCGTGCCACCCCCGTAGTCGTGAGGATCAACGCCAGAACGCACGTAGCAGCAAGCAAAGTAATACGTCTCATGACTTCCTCCTTCACGCCTTACCCGTGCAGCCGGTCTCTCGCCCAAAGCCTGTTTTGGCCCTTCGGCCAAAGTCCGACAAAAGCTACGAGACGGACAAAAGAAACATAGTTGACACTCCGGAAGCATGGCAACTTTTGTTCCGGTGGGAGGAACGCACGCGGGTTGTGGTGGGAGGAACGCGCGCGCCGGTTCCGGTGGGAGGAACGCGCGGGCTCAGTGCGAGCGCGCCGAAGCGCGGGCGACGCGGACGGCTCCGAGATACACGCCGAGGAACACAAGCGCGGAGCCGATCACGAACGACGTTGTGATCCTCTCGTCGAGCAACCACGCCGCGAGCGCGATGCCGACCAGCGGCGCCGCGACGAACTCGTAGGACACGGCGCTCGCCGTCCAGCGCCCGAGAACGAACAGATACAGCCCGAACACACCCACCGAGCCCAACGTGACGAGATACGCCTGCGCCGCCCACGTCGATGCCGCGTGCGGGATCGCGAACGACTCGTCGAAGATGAACATGAGGGCGAACAGCATGACCGTGCCGGTCCCCATCCCGATCGCGTTGCGCGCGGCGGGATGCACGGGTGGGAACTTTTTGACGACGATGGCGCCCTCGGCGGCGCATGCGGCTCCGCCGAGGATCGCCAGCAACGATCCGAGCGGGATCCCTTCGTCGATGCCGGTGCTGAACACGACGGCGGTTCCCCCGACGACGATCGCAGCGCCGAGCATGCTGTCCCAGCGAAAGCGCTCCACGCGATGCGCGAGCGCGAGGAGGAACGTCAGCAGCGGATTGGTCGCCAGGAACACCGCTCCCATCGCGGCCGGCGCGTCTTGCAGCCCCCAGTACACGAACCCGAAAAAGCCACCGATCGACAGCGCGCCGTACAGCGCCGCGCCGGCGAGCGCGCGGCCGCGCGGAAGCGGCGCGCGCATCACGCGTACGATCGCGAAGAAGATCAGCGTTGCAAGCAGGAATCGGGAGGCCGCCGCCCACGCCGGTTCGAGATCGCCCGCGCGCGCGATGGACCGGACCGAGACGACGTTGCCACCGATGCCGATGACCATCACGATGAACGCGATCAGCGTCGCGCGGTCCAGGCCGCTGCTCCCCCGGTCCCCCATGGCGCCGCCACTCTACCCACACACGGCGCGCGAACAACCGCGCTTGGGCCCCTTCTCAATCGCGCCCTGCGGTGATAAAGACCGAGCCATGACACGCGCCGCGCGCGGCTCCGCTCCATGAACGACGACGCCCTGCGTTCGCTCGGCCGGATCCTGCGGCAAGCACAGGCGGGGATCTTGTGGGCACGCCGCCACCTCATGCTCGCCGTCGAGAGCGGAGCGAGCGCCGAGGAGGCATCCGACCACTTGCACGCCGCGCACGAAGACTTGCTCGCGCCCCTCGCTGCCACGTGGCCGTCCTCGGGAAAGGCCGGACACGAGGCCGAAGACGACGCGCAGATCGTGGAGGCGGCCGCGTCGTTCGAGCTCCCGGAGCGCACGGAGCCCGCGCTCGGCGTCGTGCGCGAGATCACCGAACGCGTGGGCCTCCTGCTCGAAGATGCGCGCGTCGTCGTCGCGGAGCTCGAGGAGTCGCCGACGCTGTCGGGTGCGCAGATCGAGGACGTGCGTGAAGGGCTCTCGTCGGCCGCGGACGCAATCGAGGCGGCGATCAGCGCGTCCGATCCCTCACGTCAGGTTGCAGCCGACGACATACATTCCGATGCAGAGATCGCGAGCGTCGGCGTCGATCTCCGCGCGGAAGTCCTTCGCGAGGTGGTGCAAGAGACCGGCAAGCACATGGAGTCGCTGCGGCGCGCATCCGAGAAGCTGAAGCGCCTGCGCACCTCGCGCCTCGCCGCGTACGTGGAGCTGCGCTCGCAACTGCTCGCCGCGCGCCGCGAAGACGTCCCGCGACTGCTTGCCGAGCTGATGCGCCTCGGTTTCGATCACGAGGAATCGCGCGCGCTGGTGGGGATCTTCGCCTCGTGACGGAGCAGCGAGCCGTCGTGCTGATCGGTGACCGGCATCATCTTCAGGACGTCGGCCCGCTACATATGCGCCGCCGCGGCGGCCGAACGGCCGTGCTCAGCAGTCGGGCAGCACGTCGAGGTTGTTGGTCTTCGTGTGGTCGGGGCTACTGCGCAGGTATTTGCCGTTGGGATCGTCTATGACTTGGAGCGGAGCGAAGAACGTGCTGCCCTCCTCGCCGGTGAAGTAGATGACCGACCCCTGTTCGATCTGACGGATCGCGTCTTGCACCGCAATCGGGCTCCAGCGATCCCCCGCCTCCCCGCACAGGTGCGTTATCACGCCGCCCGGCTTGCGCGTGCGCGTGACGCGGCGGAGGATGCCGGCGGGCTCCAGGCCGCGCATGCGTGTGTAGTCGTTGCTGAACAGCGTGGACGTCCCGCTCGCCGACAGCAGCGCCTCGCGCCACCGAATGAGGTTGCCTTGATACAGCGCGAGCACCTTGTCCTCGGTCAGGTGATTGACCTGGCCCCAGTGTAGCCGCCCGCCGTGTGTGATCGCGGCGCCCTCGACGAAACGCAGCCATGCGTCGTTGTCTTCGATCCCTTTTATCGACGCAACCTCGATCGAGACCACGAACCGCGCCGGAATGTTGTGCATCGACAGCAGCGCCTCGGAGGGAGCCGTATACCGCAACGACACATAGCCGCACTGGTGGAACGTCGTCGCGACGGCGAATATCTCTCGGAGGAAGTCGATGTAGTCGGCCGTCTCTCCGGAGAAGATGACCTCGAGCGAGTCGCCGCGGTAGCAATCACTCTGATTGATCTCGCGGGTGCCGGTCATGACGATGTGACTTGGTCCTCGCCTGCCGGTCTGCTGGGAGGCTGCGAACTGACCGTTGAGCGCTGCCCAACCAAGATGCGGCACGGCCATGCCGAGGTTGTTGTGCCAGAGCGCGTTGACGCTGAGCGCGAGCGCTTCGCCGCCGGTTAGATGCGGATTGAGCGCATGCGCCGTGAGCACGGCTGCGTCCGCGATCGCGCGAGCGGCAAGGAACAGCCCCACGATGGGGATTGCGAGCAGCACGGGCAGAGACCATTCGAGTATCGACGCCGCGAGCAGCAGCACGGCGTTCGCGACGCCCGGTGCGCACAACGTGCTTTCGTTCTGGTCGAGCGCGAGGTCTTGCTCGTCGTCCGTCAGCCACCGGCGCGTGATGAGTCCTGCGGTCGGGTCCTGAGAATTGAACAGGATCTGGAGGAAGCGCGTCGGACCTGGATCGTCCTTTGCATTCAGCGCGTCGGGCGGGTCTGGCAACGACTCGAGCAACGGCCCGAGCCACGATTTGGCGCCGATCCCATCGGTGAGACTGGTGAAGATGGTCTCGGTGCTTCGACGTACCGTCCATTCCGCCAACCGGAACGCAGTCCTGACCTCGATGACCACCGCGTAGATGACGCCGAAGCGGCCCACCGAAACCACCGCCGCATCGAACAGCTCGTCGTCGTAGATGATCTCCGTGTCCGCGCACGGCAGCACCGGTCGCAAACTCGACTCGACCGTGATCGGATCGGATGCACGCTCGATCCACAGCTCCTTGCCGCCTGCGGTGACGACGTGAATCGCGCGAACGAGGTCTGGAAGCGGCGGCAGGCTGATGTCGCCGCCGTGCGTCGACGTCGATACCGCGCCGACGAGCGTTTGGCCGTTGGCGCCCCCGAGCGTGCGCATCGCCAATCCGTCGGCGGCGAGCATGTCGCTGAGAATGGCGATCTCCACGCCGGCCTCGACGTGATACAAGCGACGCACGCCGTTCGGATCGTTGTGCCGGTCGCTCCAGTAGCCGTTGAGCGCACCGTCGACCACGTACTCCAGCTTCGCCGTCAGCCGGTTCAGGCTCACGATCCAATCATCGGACGCCGCGAGGTTTTCGAACGCCCAGCCGCTGCCGACCGCGTGCAGCTCGTGATTGCCGTCGGTGGCATCGACCACCACCCTCACGAGATCGTCGAGGGAGTCCGGTTCCCAATACTCCGCGATGTCGTAGGAGACGGTGCCGACCCAGTTCTCCCAATGCTTCTGCTTTTCGTGCCCACCCGAGAAGGCGGCAGCCGGACAGATCATGGCGACGCACCTTCGCGCTTGAGCCGTTCGATCTCGCGGCGCAGTCGCGCGTTCTCATCCTCGAGCGATCGCGCGGACTCGTGACCTTCGCCGTACCGGACGATGGTGTCGTCGGTCCAGTACACACCACTGAAAAGGTTCGTCTTGCACGTCGCTTGGTGCTCGTTGCCGTCGCGGTCGACGTAGCGCACGGTGTAGATGCGATTGTTGTCGCCGTACCAGCCCTTGCCGAACGGCGTCCACCGCTTCTCGAGCAACCGTCCGCCGCGCTCCTCGACGTGCTGGTTCACGCGATCGGTGTCCATGAACCTGCCGACGATCGTGAACAGGATCGCGAACGCGATGAATGCAAGGAAGATCGCTCCCCCTCCTGAATCCATCGGCTCAACTCCCCACGCGTCGGGACCGGCGCACAGCGTAACGCGTGCGGCAGGGTAAACAGAACCCCCACCTAACCCATCCGGCGACGCTGTGTCTTTTAGTCGGCACACCGGGCGATGAACGGCGGCCGGGGCATCCGTTCGGGCGAGGGGAGGCGAACCATGGACGAGTTCGAGGACGGGCTGCGCGAGCGGTTGCTCGCTGCGGCGGACGAGATCCGGCGCGCGACGCCGTTGGCCGACCCCGAGCCGGCGCTGCGGCGAGGCTTGTTCCTCCGCCGCTTGCACGTGGCGTCGCTGGCCGGAACAGCGGCCGCCGCGGTGCTCGCGCTCGTCGTCGTCGCCAACCAGATCCCGACCGCGTCGACGACCACCGCGGACCAGGGCCTGTCGACGCTGGTGCCGACCGCGATCGAGAGCGCGCTCCCGACCCTGATCCCAAGCCCCACACCGTCGATGCCGCTGAGCCCGTCGCCGAAGCCGAGCCCGACGCCGCGGCCCACGGACTCCCCCTCGCCGAACCCGACCACGTCGCCACGCCCGGTCCCGCCCGGCGCGTGCGATCCCTACCCGCAGACGAAGCCGCCCGCCGGCATCCAGGTCACGCTGAAGACGGCGAAGACCACGTTCGTGCGCGGCGAGCCGATCGCGCTGCACCTCGTGGTGCAGAACACCGGCGTCACGCCCGTCACGCACGAGCACCCGAGCGGGCAACAGTACGACTTCTGGGTCACCGACGGACGCGGCACCATATGGAAGTGGAGCGCCGGCAAGGTCTTCACCCAAGCGCTCATGAAGGAAACGATCGGTCCGGGAGAGAAGCGTGAAGCATCGGAGGCGTGGCCGCAGACGCGATGCGGCGACGGCCTCGAGCTCGAAGCGGGAACGTACACGGCATGGGCGCTGTGGACGACGTTGACCGATGAGGGAACGCACGGATGGTGGTCGAATCCGGTTCGCATGACGATCGTGTAAACGCGACCATCGGGGGCGCCGGGGTGCGGGATCGGGTGGCGCTCGAATCACTCGTGGGGACGCTGTACCCATGGGCGCGGAGCGTCGCGTACGTGCTGTGCCGCAACCGCCACGAGGCGGACGACCTCGTGCAGGAGGCACTCGTGCAGCTCGTGAAGCGTCCTCCCGATCCGTTGAACGTCGACGTCGTGCGCGCGTGGCTGCGTACCGGCATGTTTCGCATCTACCTTCGCAAGAGCCGGCGCGCGACGCGAGAGATCATGACGTTGCGAGCGCTCGCGCGTCAGCGCTCGCAACCCCAGCCCGAGCTGTCGGCCGAGACCTTGACGCTCCTCTCCGCGATCGGAACGCTCAGCGCGCGGCAGCGCGCGTGCGTCGTGCTGCGCTATCTCGAAGATCTCTCAGAGGAAGACGTGGCGCGCTCACTGGGCGTGCGCCACGGAACGGTGAAAGCCCACCTCGCCCAAGCACGCGCCCGCTTGCGCGACGTGCTCGCCGAGCCGGTCCCCGCGATCGACTGAGCCGCTCAGCTCTCGGGGAGCACGATGTTGCCGGCGGAATCGAGGCCGAACCCCGGGTTGTGCGCGATCTCCCACGCGTGCCCGTCGAGATCTCGGAAGATGCCCGCATACCCGCCGTAGAACGTTTCGTGCGGCTCGCGCGTGACGGTTGCGCCGAGACCCCGGGCACGCTCGATCACCGCATGCACCTGGTCGCGCGACGCGACGTTGTGCGCGAGCGTGATGCCGCCCCATCGCGAGCCGTCGTCGTCCACACCGGTATCATCCGCGAGCTTCGCTCGCGACCACAGCACCAGCACCACGCCGTTCGCTTGAAAGAACGCCGTCTCTTCGATGTCCATGGCGAGCGGCCAGCCGAGCGACTCGTAGAACGCTTTCGCCCTCGCGTAGTCGGCGACACCGAGCGTCACGATGTTGATGCGCGGCTCCACGGACGCCATGATAAGACAGCATCCCGATCGGGTCGTGTGACCTGCGCCACACGTGCCAGCGCACCGGCGGATTCGTGTGCTCTCACCATCCCCGCGCGCGAAGGCCGCTGCTAGGCTCGGCGACGGGCGTGCCCACTGCGAATGGAGTGTGCCGATGCGTGCCGCGTGGTTCCGTGCTCGCACCGAGCTGCGAAGCCGGTGGAAGGCTGCCCTTTCGCTCGCGCTCCTCGCCGCCGTCGGCGGCGGCGCGATCATGGGCACCGCCGCAGCGGCGCGACGAACCGACAGCGCATACCCGCGCTTCGTCGAACGGTACCGGGGCGCCGACATCGGCGTCGGCAACTTTCCCGGCGGGCAAGTGGTCACGCCCGAAGCCGTGGAGGGCATTCCCGGCGCGGCCGCCGTCGAGCGCTTCCGCTTCGTCGCGCTGAACGTCGAGGGGAAGTTCGCGATGTCCTTCGCGCGCACCGATCCTTCGCCGCGCACGGACCTGTTCAAGATCATCCGCGGACGCATGCCCGATCCGGGTCGCGCGGACGAAGCCGTCGCCACGCTCCACGGCGCCGAGCATGGGTTGCGCACGGGCCAGACGTTCGACCTCGCGACGTTCGGCGACGAGACCGGAGATTTCGGCGCGCTCGCGGCGGCCATCGCCGCGAAGCCGCTGCGCATGCGCATCGTCGGCGTCGCGGCGGTTCCCGGCGGATTTCCGCCGCAAGTCGTGGAAACCGCTCCCATGTTGTACCTGACGCCTGCGTTCGCTCGCGCCTATCCGGGCGCATTCGCCGGCGTTCCCGACTCGGTGATGGTCCGGCTCGAGCGTACGGCGAATCTCTCCGATTACCGCGCGGCGCTTGCGCGCGCGAGCGGCGGTTCGCTCGTCGCGTTCCTGAACCGGCGTGGGCAGGACGCAAACGTGCAACGCTCGCTCCATCTGCAAGCCCTCGCGATGTGGATTCTCGCCGGCTTGGCGGCGATTCTGGTTGCGCTCGTCGTCGCGCAGACGGTCGTGCGCCAGGTGTCGATGGAGTCGGCCGACCAGCCGACGCTCGCCGCGCTCGGCATGTCGCCGGGCGAGCAGACGCTGGCGATCGTGCTTCGTCACGCATCGACCGCGGCGGTCGCGGCGTTGCTCGGATGCGCGTTCGCGGTGGTGTCGTCGATGTGGACGCCGTTCGGCATCGCGCGCGTCGCGGAGCCGTCGCCGGGGGTGCGCGCGGACGCGTTCGTCCTCGGCGCCGGCGCTGCCGCCGTCACGCTCCTCGTTGCCGGCGCTGCGTTCGCGGGAGCCGCGATCGCCAACCGGCGCGTGCGCGGCGCGGCGCCGGCGCGCGCAGGCCTTGCGAGCGTCGCCAAGGTCGCGCTGCCCCCGGCGGCGTCGGCGGGCCTCCGGTTCGCGCTCGAGCCCGGCCACGGCTCGCGCGCCGTGCCGGTCCGCACCGCGATCGCGGGCGTCGGCGTCGCGATCCTCGGCCTCGTTGCGACGCTCACGTTCGCGGCCAGCTTGACCCATCTCCTCGACGATTCGTCGCTGTACGGCGTGACGTGGGACATGGCGATCGACGTCGAGAACATCGAAGGGTTCGACGACGCGCAGGCGCGGCGGCTCGCCGCGGTCCCGGGCGTCGGCGACGTGTCGATCGGCAATCTCGGCTTGGACATCGTCGTGAACGGCGTCGCCGTCGAAGGAATGGCGATCGGCGGCGACATACTGCCGCCGATCCTTACGGGGAGGATGCCGTCCGGGGACGCGGAGATCGCGCTTGGCCCGCGCACGCTGTCCCGCCTCGGCGTCCGCCTCGGCGACACCGTCACCATGACGGCTGAGGGAGCCGACCTCGACATCAAGCTGCGCGTCGTCGGCACCGCGTTGATGGCGAGCGCCAACGAGACGACGCGGATCGGCGACGGTTCCGTCCTTCCGGTCCCCGTGTTCATGAAGATCGGAGAGCTATTGGATATCGAAGGATTCGCTCCCGGCACCGCGTTCGTGAACCTGTCTCCCGGCGCGTCGCGATCCAGCGTGCGCGCCGCGCTGGTCAAGGAGTTCGCACCGGGCACCACGTTCGACGAGGTCGTCTTCGAGCCGCCCGTCGCGACGCCGAGCGACATCGTCAGCTTCGGACGCGTGCGCAACTTGCCGTTCGTGCTCGTGTCGATCCTCGCCGTGTTTTCGGCTCTGACGCTCGCGCACACGCTCGTGACCGCGACGCGCAGGCGACGCCGCGACCTCGCGATCCTCAAGACGCTCGGCTTCGTGCGCGGCCAAGTCGCGCGTTCGATCGCCGTGCAAGCGACGGCGATGACGACGCTCGCCCTCGTCGTCGCGGTGCCCCTCGGCGTCGCGGCGGGACGATGGGCGTGGACCGCGCTCGCGCGCGACCTCGGCGTCATCGGCGTCCCCGTCGTCCCCGGTCTCGCCGTCGCGCTGGCAATCCCGGCCGCGCTGCTGCTTGCGAACGTCGTGTCCGCCGGCCCTGCGGCCGTCGCCGCCCGCACGCAACCGGCCGCGGTGCTGCGATCGGAGTGACGCGGCGCTGGCGCCGAACGCGCGCCGAGCGCCTCTCTCAGGGCTTGATGTTCTGATTGACGTGGAACAGGTTCGCCGGGTCGACCCTTCTCTTGACCTCCACGAGCCGATCGTAGTTCTGGCGGTAGTTGGCCTTGATCCGGTCCTGGTCGTCGCCGGCCATGAAGTTGATGTAGCCGGCTGCCTCGGAGTGCGGCGTGATCGCGTCGGAATAGTCGCGCACCCACGAGATGCACTCGTCGTCCATCGCGGGATCGCTCCACGACGAGAGGATGACCGGCGCGTACGTTGCGTCCCGGTACGCGAACGCGGTATCGGTCGCGCCGACGCGATGACACGCGCCGTTGATCGGATACAAGTGCATGGTGGAGCTCATCGTGGGAACCTTCGCTCCGTGCTCGGCATGTACGTCCACGGCGGCATCGGTCAGCTCGTTGACGAAGTTGCCCTTCCAGTAGCTGCGGATGCCTTTCGGGTACAGGCCGTCGAACGCGGCGTTCAACGCCGGATACGGAAGAGGACCGACGTGCTCCGCCACGATCGGCGCGAGATCGCGGAACGGTTTGAGAACCGTCTCCGCCTCATCGAGCGGACCCGTCCAGTGGACGACCGCGATGCAGAACGTGTCGCCGTGACGGTTCTCGGGGATGAACGGCAGCGGCGGCGCGATCTGGAACCCGGGGAAGCCGCCGAACTCCTCCGGCGCGTCCTGGATGAAATCGCGGAAGAAGCGCAACAGGTTCGCGGCCTGATCGACCTCGTAGAAGATCGGACCGGCATACACGTCCTTCACCGGATGCAACTGATATTCGAGCGAGGTGACGACGCCGAAGTTGCCGCCGCCGCCGCGCAGCGCCCAGAACAGATCCGGGTTCTCGTCCTCGCTCGCGACTACGAAGCTCCCGTCGGCGAGCACGACGTCCGCGGAGATCAGGTTGTCGCACGAGAGCCCGAACCCGCGCGAGAGGTACCCGATGCCTCCGCCGAGCGTGAGGCCGGCGATGCCGGTCGTCGAGATGATCCCACCGGTCGTCGCCAGGCCGAATGCGTGCGTCGCTTGATTGAAGTCGCCCCACGTGGCGCCTCCGCCCGCGCGCGCCGTGTTGCTCCTCGGATCTACCCGAACCGTGCGCATCGGAGACAGATCGATGACGACGCCGCCTTCGTTGGTGCCGAATCCAGGCGCGCTGTGACCGCCGCCACGAATCGAAAGCGCCAGCTCGTTCTCGCGCGCGAAGTGGACGCCGGCGATCACGTCGGCGACTTGCTCTGCCGCCAGCACGACCTTCGGACGTTTGTCGAACATGCCGTTGTGGACGCGCCGCGCCTCGTCGTAGCTCTCGTCGCCGGACGTGACGACGCGGCCTCGGACCTGCTCTCTGAGCTGCTCGATCGTGGGCTTGGCCATGATGCATCCCTTCCCTTCACTCGATCTCCGCTGCCGGGCGGTCACGACGGTAGAAGCAATCCCGCACGTTGTCTATGCAATTCGCAACACCCCCCGGTTACCGTGATGGACATGGAGCAACCGGCGTTGGAGCAGTCCGCACGCGGTGTCGTGCTGGTCGAAGGCATGAGCGACAAGCTCGCGCTCGAAGCGCTCGCGCGCCGGTTGGGTCGCGACCTGGACGCCGAGCGCGTGGCGGTCGTCGCGATGGGCGGCTCGAAGAACGTCACCACGTACTTGAAGACGTTTGGACCGCACGGCCGCGATCTCGCGCTCGCAGGCCTCTACGACGCGGGCGAGGAGGACGACGTGCGGCGCGGGCTCGAGCGCGCCGGCTTCGGCGCGGGCCTGTCTCGCAACGACATGGAGCGCCTCGGCTTCTACGCCTGCGTCGCCGACCTCGAAGACGAGCTGATTCGTGCGCTCACCGCGCCGGCCGTCGAGGAGGTTCTCCACGCACTGGGTCATCTGGAAGCGTTCCGCACCTTCCAGAAGCAACCTGCGTGGCGCGGCCGTCCGATCGACGAGCAGCTCCGCCGATTCTTCGGCACGCACAGCGGCCGCAAAGCCGATGCCGCGCCGCTGCTCGTCGCCGCGCTCGATCTCGCTCGCGTGCCGCGACCGCTCGACGCGGCGCTGCGCCACGTCTGAAGTTGCCGAGCTGCGCGCCGTCGCGACCGAACCCCGGTATCGCTACATCGGCGGCATGAAGCCGAGCTGCATCATGATGCCCGCGACGTCGGGGTGGCTTCTGAACTCCACGATCTTGCCGGCCTTGACGCGGAAGATGTAGGAGCCACGCCCGATCACGCTCTTGTTGGTCGGCGGGATCTCCTTGCCGCCCATCATCATGGGACCGGTGTTCGTGCCGGACCATTCGATCTCGGTTGCCACGGCGTCGTCGCCGACCACACGCGTCGCTTCCGTCGTCTTCAGGTCGGGGAATGCCGTCGCCCACGACGAGAAGTATTGCTTGGCCGTCTCCCGGTCGCGGATCGGCTCCGGCTGCGTCCAGTCGTACCACACGAATTCATCCGCGAAGAGACTCACGAACGCATCGGCGTCGTGCGCGTCCCACGTCGCGAGATGCTCTTCGTCGAACCGTGCGAGATCTTGCTTGGACATGACGCCCCACCTCCTGACGCTTGCCGAAACACCACTCTCCTCCCGCGTGGGTCGTCGCGTCAAGCGGCTCGTTGGAGCTGGGTAGTGCGCGTGAAGAACGCCTAACGCGGATCACGTTGTGCGCCTTATCGGGAAGCGCGAAGGGTTACGCAGCAATCGCCCGGCTTGCACGCGAGCACGGCTTCGACGGTGTCGTTTCCCAGCCCGCGCAGGATGCCGTCGATGAAGGCTTGATTCATCTCGCACACGAGGTCGGGTGCTGCTTGCGCGAGATTGTGAAACGGGCAGTTCCTCAACGCAAGACCTCGCGGGTCGTCGTGGTATGGCTCGAAACCCAAGCCTTCGAGGATCTCCCCGGTGGCCGACAGCGCGCGTTCGGCGCCGGTGCGCCGGAGCTTGCGCAGGTGCCGCTGCTCTTCGCCGATCGCACGACCCCGTTCGCGAGCGACGCGGAAAGCTGCCTGCCGCGCCGATTCGCCGCGCTCTTGGGACTGGATCGCATCGACGAGCAGCGAGCCCGCGAGGTCGTAGTGCCGCTCGGGAATCGAGACTTCGATCTGGATCTGTGATGGCCGGTAGTACTTGGCGCTCCGGCCGACTCCTCGGCCCGAACGTCCTGGGGGACGGGCGTAGTGGCTCGCGAGCAGGCCGCGCTCGAGGAGCTTGTCCAAGTGGAATGCGGAAAGCTTGCGAGAGATCCCGACGTCCTCC